>DOSP01000023.1:5596-6060 GCA_003512175.1 Candidatus Kerfeldbacteria bacterium | reverse complement strand
TCACCACTCACCAATGATGTGCCGGCAAACAAGATATTGGTGGCTTCATAGATTTCATCGGTGGCTTCAGTTAATGGTTCCGCTATTTTTTTAATTGGAATAGATTCACCAGTTAAAACAGTTTCGTTGACCATGCAATCTGTCTCGGAAATAATGCGACAATCTGCGGGAATGATGTCGCCGGCTTCCAAGAGAATAATGTCGCCTGGCACAATGTCGATACTCGGAATATCTTGCTCGGTGCTATCCCGTCGCACTTTGGTATGCGGCACGGTATACTGTTTCAGTAACTGACTGGTTTTCTCTGAACGATACTCCTGAAAAAACCCGAGCAGGGCATTCACACCAACGAAAATAATGATCATGATACCATCAATCATTTCTCCAAGTACGATCGCTAAAATCGCTGCCCCAATTAATAAATAGACAAAGGAAGATTTGAATTGCCGCAGCAAAATCGACCA
>DOSP01000023.1:0-5475 GCA_003512175.1 Candidatus Kerfeldbacteria bacterium | reverse complement strand
CCGGCCATGTTCCTGCCGTAATTGCGTCGCCTGACTGGCAGTTAAGCCCGTAGTGGCAGTCACATGCAACTCAGCCAACGTAGCGGCTGACGATTGCGTAGTATATTTGGAGATCTGCATCCAATGAATTATACTATATCTGCTATGTATCCGTCTCGTATTCAAAGTTTACAGGCTCGGGCCAACTCTCGCCGCACCGTTTCGGCCAAGCTGGCAGATTGGACGACCAGTAGATTTGGTACCATCTGGTTTCTGATAGGAAATCTGGTGTTCTTCTTACTTTGGCTGTGTAGCAATCTTGGCTGGATTTCATTCTTACCGGCGTTTGATCCCTACCCGTTTGTGTTGCTGACTACGGTTGTTTCGCTGGAAGCGATCTTTTTAGCAATTGTGGTATTAATCTCCCAAAATCGAGCAGCCCATGTGGCAGACATTCGGGAAGAAACCGATCTACAGCTAGATTTAATTACGGAACGAGAAATTACCAAAGTGTTAGCACTCGTTACCTACCTGGCACAGAAACAAGGGCTAGATACAGAACAAGATAAAGAATTACAGAGAATGTTGAAAGAACTTGATGTCACTACCATTGAAGAACGGCTCGAAAAACAACTTAATGGTTCAACCGGTCGTTAGCGGCTTGGACGCCGTCTTTCAATGATTGTTTGAAGTTAATCAATTTTTGTTGGAGATCTGGCTGATGCAGGGCAATAATTTGCGCGGCTAAAATGCCAGCATTTTTTCCACCATTGATAGCCACTGTGGCCACCGGTATGCCCGATGGCATTTGCACCGTAGATAATAACGAATCAATCCCGCTCACAGAATTTGAGGAATTAATCGGTACGCCAATCACTGGCAAGGTGGTTGATGATGCCACCACACCGGCTAAATGTGCCGCTCCGCCCGCACCACTGATAATGACCTGGATGCCACGGCCAGCCGCCGCTTTAGCAAACTCAAAGGTGTTCTCTGGTGTCCGATGAGCCGACATGACCATTAATTCATATTCCACACCAAATTGCTTAAGCACATCAGCCGCCGGCTGCATGACCGGTAAATCTGAATCGCTACCCATGATGATGCTGACCACTGGTTGAGCCATATGGGAGAGTATAACATACTCCTCCTGGCCTGTGCTATACTGCCAGCATGACCAAACCATATTCTATCTCCATTACCTTTTTATTGCTGGCTCTAGCCGGCACAGCCTCCGCAGCTACCTATCAGACCGATACGTTTTTAAGCCAAGATGACGCCGCCGGTTACTTAGATGAACCGCGTGGTTTTGATACAGATGCCGATGATATCTATGTACTCGATACCATCAATAACCGCATCGAAAAAGTGAAGTCGGATGGTAGTCTTGAACGAGTAGCCGGTTCGGGTGAATATGGCTATAAAAATGATTCAGCCTTGAATGCTCAATTTGCCGAGCCGCAAGACATAGCCGTGTTTGGCGATAATGCCGAACAGATATTTATTGCTGATACCAACAATAATGTGATCCGTAAACTGGAAAATGGTGTAGTGAGTACTTTTTTAACTGGCCTATCCGGACCAAAGGGCGTGGTGGTAGAAGGTGATACGGTGTTTGTGAGCGATACCGGCAACAACCGTATTCTGGGTGTGAACCGCGCGGGGGGAAGCATAACCGTTTTTGCGAGTGGCTTAAGCCAACCAACCAAATTACTCTACTGGCCAGAAGCGCGCAGTATTATCTTTGTGAATGCCGGTGAAGGCACCGTCCGAGCAGTGAATGTGAGTACTGGTGTGGTCTCGGATCTACTGATCAGTGAGTTAGAAGACATTGGTGGATTGTTTCTACAGAAGCGAAACTTATTCGTGGTGTCCAGCTATTCGATTGGCGTGTTCAATGAGATTTGGAAAGTGCGCTTAGCAGAAGCTAATCCAAGCGGCAGCGTTACGGCCAGCTCGACCAAACAACTGTCATTAGAACGAGAAACTGAAAACCTGAATTGGCCATCAGACGTATTTGTGCAAGAAGATACCCTAAGTTGGGAAGAATATTATTCTTGGGACACCAATTTAATCTTCCAGCCTGCGGCTAAAAAGAAAACCGGACCTACGTGCGGCCTCAATTTTCGTGAAGCCGGTCAGCGGAACTGGCGTGATATCTGGTACATTCGGGCCGATAAAGATAAAACGGTGTATAGTCAAAACTACCTGCTCCGCCCAAAGTATCAGGGCGACCAAGTGTTTTTCCGGCTGCGTACGCAATACGATAATAAAAAACTCAACAAGACCAAACGGAAAAATCAGCGCGACCATAACCAAAGCGCTTGGGAACAAAGCCGGATTTTTGCTCTTGGAGAATTACGGAGTAGTCGCCGTAAATCGCGCCGAGCGACGATTCATTGGCCAGCCACACTGGATGCGACATCGTACAATGTGCAACTGTGGCATAACGATGAGCGTGTAAAAACCTTTCGTAACTTAACTGTACGTAAAAAGAAAATTACCAAAAAATATCTTCAAGCTAACCAAGATTATCAATTCCGAGTACAAGGCTGCACCGCTGGAACCTGTGGAGACTGGAGCGAGTTTAAAACCTTCCGCACCAAGCCAGCTAAAGCCAAACGGGTAGGTAAAATTGTCCCTCACCGTGGTGTGCGCATGACCGCGTTAGACAATGGACTCTACAAAGCGGAGCTCCAATTCAGTTTGCATAAACCGTATAAGCACCAACGTGTCCAAGTAGAACTCTGTGCCAAAGAGCCAGAGCATGCCGATACGGTCACTGCTAAACGGATCTATGTTCTGTATAAAGGTGGCTCGGCTATTCTGGCTTGGCATAGTGATGGTACTCTCCCTGAATTGATTGCTGGCAGTCATCGCTTCCAACAAAACTTTGCGGAATCGAGTGAAGCCTTGCTGGGTAGACCAAAAGATGTGGCGTTTTCCTCGGATCAACAAAAGATGTACATGTCGGTGAACAATCAACTGGTCGTCTATGATTTTGCCACCGATAAGCTCTCTGCGTTAGCTGGTCACGTCATGGATAGTTACCGTGAAGGCGCTGGTACGGCGGCTCGGATGTCTGATCCTACCGCCATTGCGTTATCACCGGATGATCAGTGGCTCTACTTTGTGGATCGAAATAATCATCGTATTCGCAAACTGAATACGGACACAGGTGAAACAAGTTATGTCACCGGAGCAGGCGGAAACAACTTTGCCTTCACTACCCAAGATTCGAATGGTTACGCCGAAGGTGGGCCGTGTGCCGATGAATTTGATTTAGCAGTAGCTGGTTGTGCCTACTTTAATCGCCCAACCGGTATTGTGGTTTCTCCGGATGGCAAAACCTTGTACGTGGCCGAGGGCAGCAATAATCGCATTCGTTCAGTCAATGCGACCACAGGACAAACCAGTTTAATTGCTGGAGATGGCAGCACCAGTATCTTTAATGGCCCATACACCCTCGGTGTATCCAGTGATGGCTCAACCTTGTATGTCGCAGATAAATATAATTCAGCCATCAAAGCTGTTAATCTGAGCACCAAAAAAGTGACTACGGTCGTCAGCGGTTTGTCGATTCCAGAATATGTCAAAGAAGACAATGGTATGCTGTATTGGACAGAAGCTGGTTCGCACAAAGTACGCGCCATGAGCTTAACAAGCCGAGTGGTAATGACGTTATCGGGTAATGGCAATGTGGGTTATGTGAATGGCACCGACACGGCGGCCGAGTGGCATAACCCCAAAGGCTTTGATTTCCGCGCCGGCAAACTGTATGTGGCCGACACGATGAATGACGTTATTCGGACGATTAGTCTCTAATAACCCACACACCTGAAGTGTGGGGTTATTTTTGTGATAGTAGTTTGTACCAGCGCCAGACGGGTTTAGGTGAAAGATTTTCATCCATCAAACCAAAATAGGCTTCGTAGGGATCATCAGTCAGATAGGTGCGATCACGCATGGTGTACAACAAAATCGGACCAACGTTATCGTAAGACAGTAACGTTTTCGTCGTTTGCTTGATATACTTTTTCACATCTTTATTATTCAGTCCTGTCGTACCAGTGGAACAACCAAATTCCGTTATCCAAATTCGCTCACCTTTACGATACTTGGCAATGACTTGTTGGAGTTGTTCAAAATCGTTAGTTAATTCATCCGATTTTGTACAGTAGTATAAATGAACATTAAAATCATCAAAATATCGTTTGCCGTGCTGATAGAGTTGCTTGGTAAATTCAAGATTGGATAAATCGGACACCGCCCCATTTAATACAATGGCATCGGTATCGTACTGCCGGACCATTTGCGAACCAACTTTTAAAATATGCCGATAGGTGCGCCAATTACTCTGTGGCGACAGATAATTATCACTATCAGGTTCATTCCAGATTTCCCACACATCCACGTAATTGCGGTAACGTTTGACGACCAGGCGGACAAAGTTTTTCCAACTGTCTGGCTCTTTAAATTCATCATCACCGGTGCCATAGGCCAACATCACCACTACGCGTTTATTGCTATCACGATAGCGCAACATCACTTCATCGTAGCGTTTTAACCACGCCGCACTGTCACTACCCATCACTTGTTCATAACTGATGTGTTCGCGCACCCAGACAGTATTACTGTCCTCTAATCGTTTACTGTACAAATCGTCGAGCGTCTCATCACTCCCCTGCGCCCAATGCACATTTAGGCCAATGTTTTGTTTGTTTCGTTTATGTGGATGATCGATTTGTTCAACAAATTGACGAGATGCTTGTGAGACATAATCACCAACGAACGGATTAAATATCTCAATGCTCGTTGGACTGTTCACAACTGGAGTATTTGCCAAGGTAATGGTGAGATATTCGTTTGATTCTCGTTCAGTAATCAATGTGCTGTCGATGGTGAATGACAGGTTGATGCCGGTATCGTCACCAGAAGTGACCGTCCCCGTTAATGGGCCGAGTGTGACTGTCACTGGATTAAATAATAGATTATCCAAATCAGAGCCGTACACCGCAATGGTGGCGGTGTAGGGTTCAGCAGTGGCGACGGAAAGAAAATCGGTGGAAACTGAATCGATTACTTGAGCGGAGGCTAAGGATGGAAATAATAGCAGTGAAAAAATAAACAGCTGCTTCATGGACTACATAGTGTACCGGATAACAGTCCATGGTTCAAGAAAACCTTCCCGGGCAAGCACTATGTAATTATACTGCATCGCCTTCTCCTGAAAGGAGGAGGTGCCCCGAGTTGCGAGGGGCGGAGAAGGTTTAAGTTCTTCTAGCGACAACGTTATGACGTTATCGGCACAAGAACGGCGGGGAGGCGGACGATATCATCGCTGACACCATCCCCCACCCCGCGTATTCCTCCTTCCTCCTCGCTACTTCTTCATGCTCTTCTTGACCGTCAGCTTGGCCGGCGCCAGCAGCTTTTGCCGCTGCCCGAGGGCGAGCAGGCCGTAGGCCAGGCCGATGAAGCTCATGGGGTCCGCGC
>DOSP01000005.1:1117-3662 GCA_003512175.1 Candidatus Kerfeldbacteria bacterium | reverse complement strand
GCGTCGCCGCTCGCCCGCAGCGAGTGGGGTCGCATCATTGCCCTGGTTTTGCTGTGCGCCCTGAACATTTCCTACTGGGGCGTCTACGAGCAGCAGGGCAACTCGATGCAGGCCTGGGCGGACACCAGTACCAACTGGCCGATCATCCTTGGTTTCCAGGTGCCCTCGGCCTGGTACCAGAGCATGAACCCGTTCATGATCTTCATGCTCGCCCCGCTGCTGGACATGGCGTGGCGGTGGCAGGCGAAGCGTGGCACGGAGCCCGACACGGTCACCAAGATGGCCATCGGTTCCCTCCTGCTCGGCCTGTCGTTCATCGTGATGGTGATCGGCGCGAAGCAGATCGGTGAGGGCACGGGCAGTGTCTGGTGGTTGGTTGGGTGCGTGTTCATCCTCACCATCGGTGAGCTCTACCTGTCGCCGATCGGGCTGTCCCTGGTGACGAAGGCGTCGCCCAAGCGGATGATCTCGATGATGATGGGCATGTGGTTCCTGTCGAGCTTCTTCGGCGGGTACTTCGCTGGGTACATCGGTACCTGGTATGACGACATGCCGAAGGAGCAGTTCTTCATGGCTCTCAGCGCCATCGGCTTCGTCACCGGGCTGGCCATGTGGGCCTTCAAGCGTCCGCTGCACAGCGCCCTCAAGCACGACGAGGTCAAGCAGTAGGCAGCAACGAGAAAAAACGAACAGTCAACCGTTCGTTTCTCCTGCACAGGAGTTTTTGTGGAACGGTGGATAATGAGATTTTTCAAGTGATTGCAAAAACATCGTTCTCCGTTCTATTCGACAGAAGTGTATTGTGTCGAATAGAACGGAGATATAATATTGCTTGACATCGAATTATTCCGATGGTAAACTGTTGGTGTTTTATTTTGATAAGTAAACATCACTATGGAGACAAAACCTACTTCCACAAAAACTAAAGTGAGCACGGCGGTGAAGGTTGCCCTAATGTTGATAGGCGCTGTCATTGTGGTATTCGGTACATTAAAAATTTATGGATATTATGCAAAAGGCGGCGCGCGAACGGGGGTTGAATTTACTACAGAAATAGGTGGAGATAAAAAAAGTGATACCAACTCTTCTGAATCACCAAAAGAAACGGAAGGCAATACTAATACAACAAATACTAATACCAATGCAAATACCAACTCAAATACAAACAGCGATCCTGGTACCGAATAAGCTATATGGGCAGTAAAGCAACAACAACTGGGGTTCATACAAAGACAAAAGTTATTGTTGGCCTGGTGATTCTTGGTTTGATTATTATTGCCGCCGGATACGGTTGGAAGTTATCAGTAGGGGTACGGTACACACATACTAATCCCGGCGGTGGCGAAGGAACAGTCGGTGTGGATTACACGGGTACAGTTGGTGGCAACAGTAATACTGCAAAGGTGGAGGACGACGCAGCCGGTAATACAAATACTTCCAACACGAATACCAACAGCAACTCGAATACGAATGCAACCGGAGAATGAGTTCCGCCGTTGACATTGGGAAAAAAAAATGGTACAATAGCTTCCATTCGATTTAGTTTTTTTTGTGGATTCTTTTACCTCACCAACCTTTCTTCTCAGTGCCGCCACGTTTGTTGGCATTGTTGTAATACTGTATTGGAAGCAACATAAATCAAAAGATACTAGCAGTGGTTACGCCTCTTCCAAACAAGGGATGTTGCTACTTGGCCAGTACGCGATTGATTACACCGAACGGGCTCGTCGTGGCGAGTTGCAGCCAGTGATTGGCCGACAACGGGAAATTGAGCACTTAATTCAGGTGCTATCTCGTAAAACTAAAAATAATGCCTTATTGCTTGGTAAGCCAGGGGTAGGTAAAACTGCCGTGGTGGAACGCTTAGCTGAGTTGATTGTGGCTGGTGACGTGCCAGAAACCATTCGCGATAAAGCGGTTATCGAATTGGATTTAGCCTCACTAGTATCTGGCACAAAATATCGTGGTGAACTAGAAAAACGTCTCGATTCCATTCGCAAGGCCCTCCGCGCCCAGGAGCATCACATTATATTGTTCATTGATGAGATTCAGCAATTGGCGCAAGCCTCTGGTGCTGAGGGTGGCTTGAATCCTGGGGATATTCTTAAACCAGAACTGGCGCGTGGCCACTTACAGTTAATTGGTGCCACCACATACGACGATTACGAAAAATATATTCTTCCGGAAGAAAGTTTAGAACGACGCTTCCAACCTATCCACATTCATGAACCATCGCGTGAAGAGACAATTGCCATGTTAAACGGTGTTAAAAACGTGTTTGAGGAATACCACAAGGTAAAATACACAGATGATTCGATTGCCGCCATTGTCGATTTATCGAAAAAACACATTCACGAACGCTATTTACCGGATAAAGCCATTGACGTGTTAGATGAAGCTGGTGTGCGCGTGCATATTCGGGCTTTGAAGGATAAGTTAGCTCTGCCTGTCGCGGTTGGTGTTGAAGATATTCAGCAAGTAGTCGCGGATTGGGTAGAAAAATCGAAAGAAGAAATCAACTAACACTTATCCATATTACCCCTCT
>DOSP01000005.1:0-1083 GCA_003512175.1 Candidatus Kerfeldbacteria bacterium | reverse complement strand
GGGATGAGCTGGTGTTGTTTCTGCAAGACCCCTTCCCCTGATCCTTTACCCCTGCTGTCGTAGGCAGGAGAGGGGTAAATTGCTACAATAGGGTTCTTCTTATGATATACAAAGATAGAATTTACGGGGAAACAGATATTGTTGATCCAGTGATTGAACGGATCATTGCCTCTGATGCGATGCAGCGGTTGAAACGGGTGAATCAGTATGGTGCCAGTTTTTATCGGTTTGCACATCTGACAACCAATCGATTTGAACATTGCGTTGGCGTCTACCTCTTATTACGTCAGTTTAATGCGACCTTAGAAGAACAAATTGCTGGTCTGTTGCATGATGTCCCACATACGGCTTTTTCGCATGTGGTCGATTTTGTGTTTGGTGGAGCGGAAGTAGGTACCTTTCACGAAGAGTTTCATAAAGAGGTTATTCACAACTCCGCCATTCCGCAAATTATTAAACAGCATGGGTTGCAACTGGATCAGATCATGGACAAGCATCGTTATCCGTTATTAGAGCGTGATCTACCAGATTTGTGTATGGACCGAGTCGACTACTGCTTTCGCGATTTAGTGACCGACAACATGATGACGATACCGCAAGTAGAACAACTCTTATCGAATATGACGCGGTTCGAGGATAAGATTGTGTTTGAAAGCCAGGAATCAGCTCGGTTGTTCGCTGATAAATTCCGCCAAGGGGATAGCCAGCTATGGGGCCATCCGTTACAATCCGCCTTATATTATCTCTTTGCCGAGGCGTTAAAAACCGCTTTGTTCGAAAATATCATTACCTTCAAAGATTTATTTTCGGTGGATGAAATTGTCTATGATAAACTGGCTGCCTCAAACCATCCACTGATTACGAAAAATTTACAAATGGTCAAAACGGTGAAAGTAGTAGAAGATCCGCTGCATTACGATTTCTATATCAAAACCAAAATCCGAATAGTCGACCCCCTGGTCTTAGTAGGTGGTGCGGCGTTGCGCTTATCACACTTAGATGATCAATTTAGGCAGCTGCAAGAGGACTATCGACAAAAGCGGCAGGAAGGGTATTATTTGAAGTTCATCTAGATATGGAAAA
>DOSP01000045.1:9373-9760 GCA_003512175.1 Candidatus Kerfeldbacteria bacterium | reverse complement strand
AGCTGGTTTAATCATACGGAAGATGCTCGTAGATTATCACTTTCACCCCAACCTGTCAAAACACGATTACTTCGCAAAACGGAAGTGTCGTGAGATTTGGCGTCAGTTTGTGCGCCATGGAATGAATGTGGTGATTGTTACCGAACACGTCTTCAAAAATCCCACCCGGGCTTACCGTTTATTGTTAGCTACTCGGCCACCCGATGCGTCGACGATCATTTTTCCAGGCATTGAAGCCCTGACCAGTGAGGGTATTGATCTGATTGTCTTTGCTCAAACAGAATCACTGTTCGCACATCGCGCCCTGATGGTTCCCAAGCAACTGAGCTTAATTGACATGATTCGCTACGTGAACGCTCAACCAGATTTAGTGGCAAGCTTAGCGCA
>DOSP01000045.1:4621-9293 GCA_003512175.1 Candidatus Kerfeldbacteria bacterium | reverse complement strand
GCTTAGCGCACCCGGCTTTGCTGGGCCATTCGGGCAGCGAGCGTCGCATTGGCAAAGCCCGCACCATTGCCGCCATCCGTGAGTTGGGACGAGTAGAAGTGGCCAATGCTTGTTTCAAGGGCAGCAAATTATTACTGGACATCCTGCAGTTAGATCACATACTGAGAAATACACACGCGATGATGCAACGCACCTCCCAATTACCCAGGGAATATTATGATTTTCCCGAAGTTGAATTTTACACAGGCGGATCCGATGCGCATGTTGTCGTAGAAATCGGTAGCGGGCTGCATGTGTCGGATGTCCCACTGACTGATCGTGCCACTGTTTTTGCGGCTGTCAGCCATAATAGATCATCAACCTTTCTTGCAACCAAAGTACAGTTACGGCCGTATTTGGCCATCTACAAAATCTATAGCGTAGCCAAAGAAGCGCTGATTAAAGCCTTCCGGTTATATGAAGGTAGACTGTATCAAAACGATGATGCGTTTACCAACTACTACAGTGAGGCCGAGAAAGAAGCCGTGCTTGAATTGCGTCGACGTCGCGATAGCATCTTAAAACCATTTTTAAATTTTCTCACCTATTTTACGGCCAGCCCTACACTGCTGAATATCATCAGTTTTGGCTTTATTATTGCCAGTGTCGTCCAAATTTCCCAAGGTGAACGGATTGATGCCATTGTGTTGTTTATACTGTATCTGGTGTTGAATGGTTTAACTGGTCCACTCGCCCGTTACCAAAAAATTGAGAGCGAAGCCGGCGCTATTACCAAAATTGTTCTCTACCAATTTGCTTTGATTGCAGCTGTCTTCACGGCCATGGGGCTCGATTGGGTCAACGATTGGCTGGGAGCAATATACCTAGTGCTCTACACCACGATGCTTTGGTTAACCATCACGTTGAATAAAATTGGCGCGCCAATTCGCTTTGTGGTTCGTTCAAAAAATATCATCCTCTCCGCCATGTTGGTGTATCTCCTCACCGATATCAACTGGCTGATGCCCCTATTCGCCGCCTTCTCTGTCTATATGGCTGGCCTTAATGCCTGGATGCTGATTCGGGTGCTGCGCTCAGTTGCAAAGCGTGACGTGACTTCCAAAAAAAGTAACCAACAATCACGAAGGTAATCACTGGTGAGACCCAACTGGGAATGTGGACACCGAAACTATCCAGCCACATAATCACGCCTAAACACAGAATCGAGTACATAGCGCCATTTTTTAAGAACTTGTACCGCTTAATCCGTTCGATGTTGCCAATCGTGACTTCCCGGACTACGAACGCACCAATTCCGTTCCCCACTAAAATTAACGGAACAGACAACGTGAAGGCGAAGGCACCAAGCACACCATCAATCGAAAATGTGGCATCGATAATTTCCAGATAGAGAATTTTGCTGATATCAGACATATTGCCTTTTTGCAATAACTTCTGTTCGCTCTGTTCGGCGTTTTGCTTAAAACCATGGGTAATGAAAAAAGCGGTTGAACCAACGACGGCACCTAAAGCCATGGCGGGATTAAACTGTAGTGCTAAGTAGACAATGCCAGTGAGTAAAATGGAAACTACTGCATAAAACCAAACACCTTGCGCATAGAAAAATTTTTCACCGATGAGGCCAAAATTTTTGGATTCTAAAAATAGCCAGTGAAAAAACAGAAACACGAGAAACGTACCGCCACCAATTAAGAGAATCGGAGCCGACAATTCAATCGCTGCTACCACCCTGGGATCACTGCTAAAGGTAGCGGTGATGGCTTCCCATGGCCCTAGACCAGGGTTCACCACCCAGACAATGAGAAAGGGTAACACACCACGAACCACAAACACCGCAATAAAGAGCCCCCATACTAAAAACCACCGGCGGGCCTTGGCCTGCATAGTGGATAGTACTTCAGCGTTAATGATGGCATTATCAATGCTGCTGATGGTTTCAAATAACACCAGCCCGGCGACAATCACGATCATTGAGACGATATCCATGTCGCCTATTGTAGCGAACCTGGACAAAAAAGCAATTTGGTATAAGATGAATCTCCCTAATTTATCAATGAAAAATGCCTATGAAACGTAAAACCCTTTTGACGGTCGCCAGTAGTATGGTAGTGGTGTTTGGCTTAGTGACTGTTGGCCAAGCCGTCACCAGTAAATTGAGCAATAATAACCTCAAGCTGTACGGTAAAGCCTTTAACCCAAATGGCTATTTTACGGTGGCCGACGATATGGTCATTACCGAAAAATTAAACGCCAAAGGAAACATTTCTGATAGTACAGGTAACCTCACTTTAGATGATACGGTCGCTGTCACTGGTGATATCATTGTAGAAGGTGGTGCAGAAATCAAAGGTGAAGTGTACAACTCTAATGATGTAGTCACTGTGAATGACGACCTGGCTGTTACCGGTGCTTTATCGATCAACACCATGGAGACACCAACTACCAGTACCTGTGAAACCGATGGGGTTTTATCCTACGATGCAACGTATATCTATCTGTGCGTGGATGGCACGTGGAAAAAAGTGACATTAGAAAGCCTTTAAAACGGACTGGTGGGTTCGAGCCGGATCGAACGGCTGACCTCCACAATGTCAATGTGGCGCTCTAACCAGCTGAGCTACGAACCCATTATGTGCGTTCGGTACTATACCGAGACACGGTTATGTTGTAAAGGTGGGCCAGGATGGACTTGAACCATCGACCCCAGACTTATAAGGTCTGTGCTCTTACCACCTGAGCTACTGGCCCTTCAGCTACTTTACCTCACGTATCCAGCGCACTAACGTACTACTATGATTATCGGTACGTAGTGCTTGGAATAATAGCGTCCAGGCAGACCATTGCCAAGTTGAGATAATGGCGGCAGAAAAGAAACTAAGCAACAGATACAACCACTGGCCAATCCAGGAAGCGTTTTGAATGCGCACTAACACTGCAGCCTCACCACCAAACGATACCCCCAAAAATACGGGCAAGAAAATCACTGTCAGTCCAACCAGCAAACCTAAACTGACTACACCAACCAGCAAGAAAGAAATAATTGCCATTTCAATCACAACCAACCAGTGCTTACAAAATAGTCGCCAGGCCTGGCCCAGTGCCGTGCCAATATGGTTACCGTCAACGACAACCGCCATACTCGCTAAACGTATGATGAGTGACACTACAATAACCAGCGGAATAAATACCACGCCAGCCACAACAGTAATCAGCAGTTGCTGAGATTGAAATGTCTCCACTGGTGCTAGCTTAAGTACTGCCGTTACCAAAGCTAAAGTGGCCACCACGATCACGAGATACCCAGTCACGAACAATACAAACAGCTGAATCATGTGTTGTGCACCAGCTTGAAACGCCTCGCCAAATGACTCGGTTTTATGAACCGCACTGTGCACAAGAGCGCCAACAGCAATACTGACCATGCCGACCATAATAATGGCGGCGATGACAATGCCTACACTAAACAGCCAGGCGTTCACCTGTCCGGCCAGCATCGCGTTCCACAGGTCTGTCGCTACAGTCAGCCAGCGGCCATCCAGCCACGACTTAGGGTTTAACAGATCACCATCGGTTACGATACCGTTCATAAACCGTAAATAGCGATCAAGCTCACCCGAGGCACCAAACACAAACGTTGCAAAAAAACCAAATATCCATAGGCCTGGGCGATGAATGGTATGCTCCCAGGCTTGGCGTAAAACGTCCTTATAAAGCTTCATGCCTTCATTATAGCTTCAAATGCCTCTCGTTCCAATGTCTCCTTGTCGATAAGTACTTTGACCACCTGCTCAATCTTGTCTTTATGATCAGTAATCAACTGACGGGCCGTGGTATGGGCTTGCTCAATAAAGCCATCTACTTCCTGATCAATTTTCCGAGCGGTGTCTTCTGAATAGTCTGGTCGTTCCGCAATATCTCTCCCTAAGAAGACCATTTCTTCATGGTGACCAAATGTACGGGCACCTAACTTCTCACTCATCCCATAACGGGTGACCAATTGACGAGCTAACTTAGTAGCTTTATCTAAATCGGAACTGGCCCCGGTAGTAATTTCACCAAAAAATTCTTCTTCCGCTACTCGGCCACCCAACATCACCGCCAGATCAGCTAAAAATTCAGGTTTGCTGTGCAAGTGTTTATCCCGATCTGGTAATTTCAACGTATAGCCACCGGCTCGTCCACGTGAAATGATCGATACTTTATGCACTGGGTCAGCGTGTTTGGAAAAATGCGCTACCACCGCATGGCCAGCTTCATGATAGGCGGTTACTTTCTTTTCGTGCTCATCCATCACCGATGACTTACGTTCAGGTCCCAGCATGACTTTTTCAATGGAGCTGAGTACATCTTGCATCGAGATGATTTTTTTATTTTGCCGCGCGGCAAAGATAGCGGCTTCATTTAAAACATTCGCTAGATCGGCTCCAGAAAAACCTGGAGTTCGTTGCGCCACTACGTCTAACTTCACATTTTCTTCAAATGGTTTGCCTTTGGCATGCACTTGTAAAATGGCAATGCGATCTTTAATGTCTGGTAAATCTAAGGTGACATGCCGATCAAACCGACCGGGCCGTAATAACGCAGGATCCAACACATCAGGCCGATTTGTTGCCGCTACAACGATTACTTTCGTTTCGTTATCGAAACCATCCATCTCCACGAGAATCTGGTT
>DOSP01000045.1:1918-4470 GCA_003512175.1 Candidatus Kerfeldbacteria bacterium | reverse complement strand
TCAATTTCATCCACAAACACAATCGATGGGGCGGTTTGTTTGGCACGCTTGAATAAATCGCGCACCCGCGACGCACCTACCCCCACAAACATTTCAACAAATTCTGAACCAGAAATGTGATAGAACGGAACATTGGCTTCACCGGCCACGGCCCGCGCTAGCAACGTTTTACCAGTGCCTGGCGGACCAACTAATAACACACCTTTCGGCACCTTCGCGCCTAATTCTGTGTACTTTTGCGGATGTTTCAAAAAATCTACCACTTCAGTCAATTCCTCTTTTGCTTCCGCTTCACCGGCCACATCTTTAAATTGCACTTTCGTTTTCTTTTGGGCTGGTTCTGATCCGCTTACTTTGCCAAACATCATGGCTCGGTTATTGACACCTTGCACTTGTCGAAACATGAACCATAACAAGATACCGACAATCAACAAACTAATTAAACCTGGCGATAATACCGACAACCAATACATGAACCCGCTCACCGTACTCACCGTGATGGTGACCGTATTGAGCTGTTCGGCCGTCACGCCAGATTGTAACAGTAACTCAGTCAGGGGTTGGCTGGCTTCTTTATGGGTAGTAATCGTAGAGTCATCTAACAACGTAGCGACGAGCGTTTGTTCCCCTTCCACTTCGATACTTTTTACTCCGCCAGCTTGGACCCGTTGCACCAGATCACTGAGTGACACATCTTCAGTAGTTTGCCCCGGCTGATTAATGAAGCTAAAAATACTACCGATGACAACAACCACCAAAACGACAATGATGAATTGGCGAAATAATTGCGGACCGCGGGGTGGTCGAGGCATGGCTGGCATAGTTATGAAGCGACTTGTTCAACAGTCTTTTCTTCTTTCTCTTCTGATTTCTCTTCCGGTTTTTCTTCTGGCTTCTGTTCGTGTAATGATTTATACGACAAGCCTAACCGATGTTTACCCGGTTCAATGGAGATAATTTTGAAATCATAGACATCACCGATTTTCAAGATCTCCGAGGGAGCATTTAATTTACGATAGGACAATTCAGAAATGTGGGCCAAGCCATGAATATCAGAATCCAATTCTACAAAGGCTCCAAATGGATTCAGCTTCAATACCTTACCACGCACAACTTCACCAATTTTGTACCGAGCGGCTACTTCCAACCAAGGATCCGCAATTAAGTTACGAATACTCAGTGAAATTTTGCCGTTATCAATGGCGATAATTTGGGCTTTCACGTCATCACCCACTTTCAGGTATTCCTTTGGATCATCAATCCGTTGCCAGGCAATCTCAGAAATATGCACTAAACCTTCTAAATTGTCGCCAAATTCTACAAAGGCTCCGAAATCAACCACACCAGTGACTTTTCCAGCAATGCTATCACCCACCTTATATTGAGCGATCTTTTCTTGCTGCTGTTCAGCCTTGGCCATTTTCTCTGACACGATCAATTTTTCATCAACTTCATCCACATCAATCACCTTCACGCGAAAATGCTGCGTAACGTAGGTTTGTAAGCGCTCTAAAATTTTAGCTTTATTGCCGCCTTCCACACGCGGATAATGCTCAACGGATAATTGCGACACCGGTAAAAAGCCAGAGACATGGCCAACCCGCACAATCAAACCGCCTTTGTTGGCATCCATAATTTGCGCATCCACAATTTCGTTGGCTCCTTGCAGATGTTCCAATTTCTCCCAGGCCTTTTTGTGGCCAGCTTGACGGAACGATAATTCCAACTCACCATTTTCATTTTCTAACTCAAGGACAGTAGCCGTTACGGCATCACCCACTTTCAAATTAGAAAAATCACCAGATTCATCAAACAGCTCTGGACCACGAACAACACCGACCACTAATCCATTAATGTCGATGCAGACTTCATTCTTAGCGGCGCTAATGACATCGCCTTGTACAGTTTCACCAACATTCGGTAACGCTATCGAGTTGGTTTGGGCAAGCAGCTGGCTCATTAAACCAGTGCGCTCTTGTATTTGGGCCATAGTTACTTATTAATTGCTTATCCGGACCTGACCAAAGTCGCGGGTGGTTATTAATTAAGGCTTTGCGATTATACTGGATGATTGAATTCCTGGCAAGTGGTATACTGAAGGCATGGGATTCTCTATAGGCAGTAGCAAAATCACCGGTTCAACCTTCAAGAAAATGATGATTAATGCCAATAAAGGGCATCATTCTGCCACAAAGGCGCTACCGCATGACATCAAAAAAGCCTTGAAGGACATGCATGCCACCAAGTATATTTACAATGATAAGCTCAAAGTCAGTAAGCAAGAGGCGGTGAAGATCATGAAGGGTTTGAAAGAACGTGGTTTAGGTCATCATATGATGACTGATGCCAGTAGTTTTGTGCATAAGGAATTCCGCCAAGAAGAAGCTCATAAAGAAACGATCCAACGGGAAAACTTAGCCTCGCGTGCCAAAGAAATGGCCCAGGAACGACAAGCTGAGTTAGCCAAGTCCCCAAAAAAAGAGACTCATCAAGCTACCGCCGGAGCCACTACCCAGATGGCTGCACATGCTGTACCCGCCGCAACACCTCGC
>DOSP01000045.1:0-1848 GCA_003512175.1 Candidatus Kerfeldbacteria bacterium | reverse complement strand
GTACCCGCCGCAACACCTCGCCCCAGCGTCACAACGACCGTACCACCAGGGCAATTTCGCCACCAGCCGAGCCACCCAGTTGAAGCAAAACCAACTAGCCCAAGTATCACGCCAGGACACGGTATGCAGAGTCAAAAACCACCTGAAGAAACCATTGATTTAGCTATCGACTAGTGCTATACTACGCCCGATATGCAGATTCAATGGACGGGCCTAGCTAGCTTTCGTATTCAAACCAGTCATGCCGTGATTGTGACGGATCCGTTTTCCGATTCGACCGGTTTAATCATGCCAAAATTGAAGGCTGATATCACTTTGGTGTCGGATCATAAAAACCCTATCTGCAACAATGTGAAACGCTTGTCGGGTGATGGCAAGGTGATTGATGGGCCTGGTGAGTACGAAATAAAGGGCACCTTCGTCTATGGCGTTCCCGCCATTAATACCCTGTATTTGATCGAAGATGACAACATCAGCATTGCCTTCTTAGGTGCGCTAGATAGTGGGCTGACAAATGATCAATTGGAAAAACTCGAAGGCGCGGATATTTTGTTACTGCCCGTGGGCACGTTGTCAAAGGAGCAGCGCGGTGTTGTGATTAGCCAGCTGGAACCACGAGTTATTATCCCCTACCTCTATAAACAACCAAAGGTAAAACAATCTCTCGAATCAGTCGAAACCTTTTTGAAGGAGATGGCGGTGAAGAAAGCGGAGCCAATGGAAAAATACTCAATCAAAGATAAAGATTTACCGCAAGAAGATACAATGGTGATATTATTGTCTCCAACGCAAGCATAGGTATGGTGAAGGCACGCAAGAAAAGTACAGTAAAGAAAACAACGCGGCGGAAAAGTTCCGTCAAAAGCGGAAAAAAACCCGTACCCAAGCCAGAACCAGTTGCTCCGGTTGTAACAATGCCAAGCCAACCACCGGTGGTGACTCCGGTGTACAAGGATCTTCCGGTGCAGCCGGGCAGTCGTTTGAAGTTATGGCTGGCCGTCAGTTTATCAATGGCGGTGATCGTACTGATTTGGGCGTACACATTATCTCGTACAGTATTATCTACGGATGGAGTGAAAGAATCATTGGCCGATAGTGACATTGATGAATTTATTGGATCCCTCGGAGATAGCTTATCGAACTTAAAAACCACCACTGAATCGCTGGAAACTCCCACCACCTCATCCACAAACCAACCAAGTACGGAGGAGTTAGATAATTTATTTTCTGACATTGAATAACGCCCATGGCCACCTACGCGGATAAAGTCATCGAACAACCAATTGATCGAGAAATGGAAGATGCCTACCTCAATTACGCCATGAGTGTAATTGTGGCTCGGGCGCTACCGGATGCGCGTGATGGCTTAAAGCCAGTGCATCGCCGGATTCTCTATGCTATGTGGACGATTGGTTTACGTTCGAGTGCTAAATTCCGTAAGTCTGCCACCGTGGTTGGTGAAGTGTTAGGGAAGTATCACCCACATGGTGATACTGCCGTGTATGATACCTTAGTCCGCCTAGCCCAAGATTTTTCCATGCGTTACCCATTGGTGCATGGCCAAGGTAACTTTGGTTCAATTGATGGTGATGCCGCAGCGGCCATGCGGTATACCGAAGCCAAGTTACACAAGATTGCGGAAGAACTACTACAAGATCTTGAGAGAAACACTGTCGACTTCCGCCCAAACTATGACGGCACGCATGACGAGCCAGCCGTGCTGCCAGCTAGACTACCGAACCTGTTGTTGAACGGTACGGTGGGTATTGCCGTTGGTATGGCCACCAACATCCCGCCCCATAACCTGGTGGAGGTGATGAACGGCCTCATCGCCATGATCGACGACCC
>DOSP01000106.1:15118-17569 GCA_003512175.1 Candidatus Kerfeldbacteria bacterium | reverse complement strand
GCACCCCTTTCCTGAATAGGAAAGGGGTTGGGGGGATAGGTGTTTACGGGTGAATAACTGTCCCAACAAAAGGTTCACCGTATATAGCCTTCTGGACATTCTCTACATCTTGTCCATTCATCACCTTGACCGTTAAACCATGTTCAGCCGCCAATTTGGTCGCAATCGGGTCAAATGGTACATTCAATCCTGGATACCACTTATCACCCACAATTTCTTGCAATTGTTCCCACGTCACATCATCCAATGGCATGGCGGTAGGGTCCGTTTTGGGATCAGCAGTATAGATTTTAGAAATATTACTGACATTATAGATTGTGTCTATATTATTATTGACTGCTAATAATACTGCATCGTAATCCGTGGAGCGTCCGGGTATCCAGCCGGCTCCAAACACTATTTGTGGCTGATCAGGTAATTGGTAATGGGGATCAATTAATGCCTGCTTCACTCTACATAATTCTCTCATGATATCGGCATTGGCTTTGGTAGCATCAATACCGATCTGATCTAACTGATCATTACGAATTTCTCGGCTCACTGCCTGAGCATTGGCGATGGCTTGCCGAGCACGATACCCGCCACCGACAATCACAGCCACCACAGCCGTGTGAGCCAATTGAGCAAAAAAATCAGCATACTGCCGCCGAATATCAGGATTGTCTGGACGAGTGGAGACAATTGATCCACCAAGGGAGATAATAATCTTGTTCATGGGTAGTATTGATTCTTGTAGGTCAAATGCTCTTCATACGTTGTTGAGTATTTCATTTCGCCATCTGGTGTCGTCAGGAAATACCAGTACTCTGTCTCAGCCGGATAGACAACCGCATACAGGGCATTGAATCCTGGATTACAGATGGCGGTTGGTGGCAAACCAACATTCCGATAGGTATTATAAGCTGATTCCACAAATAAATCTTCCGTGGACGGTGTGGTATCGTTTTTCTTGGTCAGATAATTAATGGTTGCATCAGATTCTAGCCGTTTGTCGTTATCTAGCCGCCGCCAAAAGATATCCGCGGCTACCTGCTTATCGGATAAACTTTGGGCTTCCTTTTCCACGATGCTCGCAAGAATAACCGCTTGCTCCGGCGTTCTGCCCTGCACTGCAAGTTCCGCTACCATTTCGGCTGTAAATTTCTGATCAAACGTATTCCGTTGCCGTTCAATCACATCAGCCACAGTGGCATTGCTAAAAAACCGGTATGTGTCAGGAAATAAATAACCTTCATATGGTTCAGCCGCAGCCACGTAGTCATCGACCGAAAATGGCAAGGCTTGGCTCAGCGCCTCCCCCATTTGCTGTACCGTCCAGCCTTCCAGGAGAGTGATTTCAATTTCGTTTTGCAGGGATTGTCGTTGAGTGACAATGGTTAACACCTGCGGAATAGACAGTGCGCCTGAAAACGTGTATGTCCCAGACCGTAATTCCGTGCGCTGGCCGGTGATGAGCGCATGTAGAATAAAGACAAAGCCAGACCGGATGACGCCCGCTTCTTTCAACGCTGTGCTGGTCCCTTCCGTTCCAGCTTGCTCTGGAATAGTCACCACAACCGCACTCGCCAATGGCATGGGGCGATACACCAAAGTGAGATACCAAATGAATAGTCCAACCAAACCAAGCAGTAGACCAGTACCGATGTACCCTAACCACTTCATAGCAAGTCTGTTCGTTTACGCCGCTTCAATTCTTCCACCACCGCTTTCACCTGCTGACTGGAAAATTTATCACAGACTAATAAGCCATCAGGTGTATCCACAATGATTAAGTTGGTGGTGTTGATGGTAGCAATAAACCGATTCGTTTCAGAAAACACCAACGTGTTCTTACTGCCAATGTCCAGATGATCTCCCTTACTATAATTATCCGCCTCGGTACTGACGAGCTCGTCTTTCAAACGCGCCCAATCGCCAATATCATTCCAGCCAAATTGACCGGGAATGGCCAGAATTTTTTTGGCTTTTTCAATAATGGCGTAATCCACCGCCACTTTCTCTAGCTGCGGATACAATTCGTTCAAGCGTTGTGGTTGCTGTTGAATAGCCAACAGCAGATCGTACATCTTGGGCATATGGTCTTGATACAACTTGAGCAGTGTATCAGCTCGCCAGACAAACATGTTGGCATTCCATAAATAGTTGCCCGTCTGCAGAAAAGTACGAGCGGTTTGTTCGTCTGGTTTCTCTTTAAACGATGCTACCTGAAACACTTCCGGTTGCTGCTGCGCGGCCAATTCAATGTAGCCATAGCCGATGTCTGGATGACTAGGCTGAATGCCAATACAGACAATATGATCAGGTTGCTGTGTGACCGTGGCTTCGGCCAACTGCAGTACCCGCTGGAACTCGGCCGTGTCGCGAATGATATGATCTGAACCTAAACTGGCAATAATGGCCTGCGGATCACGCTGCGCAACCATGACGGTTTCTAAACCAACCGCCGCTGCT
>DOSP01000106.1:11094-15052 GCA_003512175.1 Candidatus Kerfeldbacteria bacterium | reverse complement strand
TTCTAAACCAACCGCCGCTGCTGTATCGCGCAAATCTGGTTCAACAATAATGTTGTGTTCCAAAATGGCACCCAGTTCAGCCCGTAACACGGTTTCGGTCTGCCGATTGCACGACACCATAATCTGATCCGGCGGGACAATATCCAACACCCGATCAATGGCATCTTGTAACATGGTTTTGGCACTGGTTAGCGCGTGAAATTGTTTTGGTTTGGCGTTACGAGAAATGGGCCATAATCGCGTACCCACACCGCCAGCCCGAATAACGACATACATATTGGCTCAGTTTAAAGTAAAAGCATCAGGCTGACAACCAGGGCCAAACCTAGGCGGTACCAGGCAAACGGTTTGAGCGAATTGCGTCGTAAAAAAACCAGGAGATAACGTATGACGATAGCTCCAATGACGGCCGAGACAACGGTGCCTACTCCCATCACCAGATAATCGTGCCGAGTCAGCTCTTCCTCCATAATAGCCAGACCTTGCTGACCAATGACGGCAAATAACAATGGGATGGTCATGATAAAGGAAAAACGGGCGGCGGCTTCTCGATTCAAGCCTAACCCCATGCCGGCCGACATTGTAATACCAGACCGAGACGTGCCAGGAATCAGCGACAAAACCTGAGCGCAGCCGATCAGGAAAGCGTGTTTCCAGTTGATGGTGTCTAACGTCAGGTGTGGCCGATAATACTTTTCGACAACAAAAAAGACACCGGCAACGGTTGCCAACATCACCACCACTACCCAGGATGATCGGGCGTACGCATCAATCAGATCTCCCAACACTAAGCCAATTAACCCAGCGGGCACACAACTGATGAGCACCGCTAATAAAAACTTTCGTCCACGCTGAAAGTACTGTATAATGTCCTTGGCAAAATAAATGATGATGGCACACAACGTGCCGGCATGCAGTGCCACATCAAAAGCTAAATCTGACCCCACTTGAAAATCTAAGGCCTCATGCAATAAAATGAGGTGCCCCGATGACGAAATGGGCAAAAATTCAGTAATACCTTGCACAATGCCTAATAGACTCGCGTAAAAATATTCCATGATCCAAACCTATTCATTACTATTTATTCCACTGGCTAGCTTGATTATAACACAAGCTATTAAAGTGGTGATTGATCTTATCCACCATCGGTCAGTGTCGATGAATTCATACGGCGGTATGCCATCATCCCATTCGGCGCTGTTTGCTTCACTGGTATTCATGGCTGGGCTAACGGCTGGCTGGGCGTCGTTTGAATTCGCCGTCAGCGTGATTCTTTATCTCGTCATCGTGCGTGATGCCGCTGGCATTCGCCAACATTTAGGTCGACACGGTCAACTGTTGAAAGATTTACTGATTGAGCATAAAAAGGATCATCAGCACAATATCCCGCACGAGAAAATCGTCACCCGCTTAGGCCACACCCCTTTGCAAATCGTGATGGGAACTATCTGTGGATTGGTGATTACCGCACTAATATCGTTTATGATAGGGCTTTGGTAATATCCGACCAAACGCCGTGACGCCGCCTTCTCGTTGAACGACGAAATCGTAAGGTTCATAGCGTGCCAGTGGATGACTCGAGTCAACATCAAGCACGACATCTTCACCATTGACTCGACTAAAAATGGCTATCTGGCCAGATTGAAAGAACACGATATCAAATTCCTGACGAGGAGCATCCGCTGGCAAAGCGTGTTGGGTATGCTTCATCCAATTCAACATGTTTGCGGTATCTTCAGCAAAACGATTATCCGTTGGGTCATACCGATACCCACTTGGTCGAGCGGCGTAGTCGTTGGTCATTTCTTGGCTAATGAACAGACCAACGTTGGCGAAGGCGCGGTGGACCAGTACCACATCGTTTACTAAACCAACCCTAAGCGGCACTTCAATCAGATGACCAAAACTATAATCGAATAACGCGCCCTCGGCGGAAAATAATTCCAAGTAGAAATCCACACTGTTATCTTGGCCGTCGTTATCTATATCATTATCAATGATATTCACTGTTCCGTCACCGTCCAGATCTCGATCATCCACATTCAGGACACCATCAGCATCCACATCACTATAATACAAGGCACCGTTCGATTTATAGCTATGTTGATTCATCCAGGTAAAGACACCGCCAATACTCACCAGACTGGTCAGACTGAGAATGAGCCAAGCTCGTCTTGGCAGTAGTGTGCCCAACATCAACAGAATAATCACCACTTCGGCAAAGCCACTGGTCGCCAAACTATAACCCCAAGCCGGCACACCAATCATCACTGGGGTGAACGGTTGAAATGCCGCCACATAACCGGTCAGGACGTCGGCCAACACATGACTCATACTACCCAAAGCAAATAGTATGACTGGGATCCGAACTTTCCGAACACTCAAACCAAAGAGCAAGACGATGACATACGGCACCAGGCTATGGGTAATAAGCTGATGATGTGATCGGGAAGAATCAACCCAATAAAAGTAAAACAAATCAATGTCAGGAAAAATTCCGCCCACAAATCCAACCCAATAGTACCAGGTGGGAAAGGTCCAGCGTTTACGAATCCCGTAAGCGATGAGATAGCCAAGTGGGCCATGTGCAATGATCATTGATTGACATGATGACAAAAAATCAGTATCGTTGCAACATGCGTTTAGTGGTAAAGCTAGGCTCAAATGTGCTGCTCCATGGCACCAAACAGTTGCAACAGGATTGGTTGAATACGGTGGCGGAGCGGTTTGCGGCACTGAAACAGGCCGGACATGAATTTATTATTGTCTGTTCGGGAGCCGCCACCGAAGGGAAACACCACGTCCAGCTGACACCTCAGGAAAAAAGCAAATATACTGTTATGGCTCGCCGTCAGCTGTATGCCGCAGTCGGTCAGCCGTATATTATTCATGCCTTGGTGGAAGCGTTTAGTCGCGTCCAGCTTACCGTGGCTCAGGCTTTGCTCACGCGTAATACCTTTTCTGAATTGAATCGTTACTACAATACCACGGCTGTGTTTAAGCATATGCTCGAGGAAGGTATTGTGCCCATTATTAATGGTAATGATGTGATTACCACCTTAGAATTATCGTCCGGTGGGAATGATGGCTTAGCCGCTATTATTGCGATTGCTCTGGACGCTGATCGATTAGTGCTGATGACCAACACGGATGGCGTGTTTGATAAGAATCCATTTACGGAACCAGATGCCAAAAAATTTCATACCGTCAAAGAGCCGGATGTGCTATTACGCATGATCAATAGCCAAGCCTCTGAAGTTGGTATCGGTGGCATGTACGCCAAAGTGGAAGCCGCTCGGTTGGCGTGGTATGCCGGCATCCCGACCGTGATTGCGAATGGCATGAATCCGGTGACCTATGATTGTATTGCTGACGACACTCCGCCCGGTACGGTGTTTATGCCACCGGCGGTACCGAGTAGATCAGAACAAGCCAAAATTCGGTGGTTCTTGTCGTCACGAAATAATTTTGGATCTGTCATTGTAGATACCGGCGCCGAAGAAGCCTTGAAGCAACGTAAAAGTTTGTTAGCGGTGGGCGTGAAACAAGTCAGGGGTGAATTTACTGCCGGCGATATTGTCAGTATTGAAAATGTCGGCGGCCAAATTGTAGCCTGTGGTGTTGTAGCCTATGATGCCGACGAAGTGAAACAAGCGGTTCAACAAAAGACTGCACTGGAAAAACCTTTAGTGCATGCTAATAAACTCAAGTTGCTCTATGTCTAAGCAAATGGTCATTGTTGGTGCCGGCACAATGGGAAGTATGATTGCCGCTGCCTTACAAAAGGCTGGTGCGGCCGGGCAATTGACGATGATGCGACGCGAAACCTCACGACAATCAGTAGATTGGCCAAGTGTTGAAGTAGTCTGGTTAGCTGTTAAACCGCAGGATATCAAACCGGCAGTGACCGATTTACCAAAACTGACGACACAACTCGTCATTTCAGTCATGGCGGGTG
>DOSP01000106.1:7067-11007 GCA_003512175.1 Candidatus Kerfeldbacteria bacterium | reverse complement strand
GTGTATCCACTCGTACACTGCAGCAACTCACCGGGGCGGAGCGCATTATTCGATGCATGCCCAATACTCCCACAACAATTGGAAAAGGCATGACGGTCTGGTGTGCGACATCGGCCACCACTCAAGCTGACAAACAATGGTTTACAAGGATTTTAGAACAATTCAGCAAACTGATGGAAGTGGATTCTGACGACTGGGTAGACAAGGCTACGGCCGTCAGCGCGTCTGGCCCGGCCTATGTGTTTGCCTTCGCCGAAGCCCTCACGGCCGCGGCTCGTGACCTCGGCTTTTCTGAAGAACAGGCTCGTGTCTTAGTGACTCAAACGTGTGTTGGTGCCACCGCACTCATTGAACAAGCCTCCGTGCCGGTGGCCGAATTGCGCCAACAGGTTACTTCAAAGGGCGGAACGACTGCCGCTGCGTTAAACGCCTTAGAATTATCAGGGTTCGACACGATGTGGAAAAAAGCTATTCAAGCTGCCTATGACAAATCCAAAACTCTCTCGCGCTAAACTAGCCAGCCGCTCGCTGGCACAACTGTCAAATGCCAAACGTGATGTTATCTTAGGTTTTTTAGCGCACGAATTAATCAAGCAGACAACGTCCATCTTAAAGGCCAATGCCAAAGACCTGGCTCGGGTACCGCGCGACTATGCCATGCGGGATCGTTTAACGTTAACCAAACAACGTATTGCAGACATGGCAAAAAGTTTACATGCCGTCCAAGCCTTGCCAGATCCACTCGGTCTGCTCCTCGACAAAACCACTCGATCAACTGGTTTGGTGATTCAACGACGATCTGTTCCACTTGGGCTCGTGGCCGTAATCTACGAAGCCAGGCCGAACGTCACCATTGAAGTAGCTGGTTTGTGTATCAAAACCGGTAATGCGGTTGCGCTCAAGGGTGGCAGTGATGCCTATTATTCCAATGTGGCATTAGTACGATGCGTCCACCTGGCCTTGCGTCGAGCCAGTTGTCCAACCAGTGGTGTGGTATTGGTAACTGGTGCTGAAGAGTTACTGCGCGCCCATGGTGTAGTAGATGTGGCCATTCCCCGTGGCAGCAATCGACTGATTCAATTTGTGCGCGAAACGGCCACTGTCCCGGTGATTGAAACAGGTGCGGGTGTGTGCCATACCTTGGTTGAAAAAACCGCTGACGTGAAGCTAGCGGCCAAAGTGATCACGAACGCGAAAGTCAGACGCTGCACAGTGTGCAACTCCATTGATTGTTTGGTAGTTGAGCAACCCATCGCCAAAAAATTATTTAATGAGTTAGCGCCCCTGTTACTAAAACACCGGGTAGAACTGCGAGCCGATCAACCCAGTTATGCCCTGCTACAAAAAGTGTATCCTCAACCGTTATTGAAAAGGGCTAAGGCAGATGATTTTGGTCATGAGTTTTTAGCGTTGCGGATGTCGATTAAAACTGTGCAGTCAGCCCAAGCCGGTATTGCCTTTGTTCAGAATCACACCTCTGGACACTCGGAAGCGATTATCACGCGTAACCAAACCATTGCCCAGGCTTTTCAACAACAGGTCGATGCCGCAGCGGTGTATGTCAATACATCTACGGCGTTCACGGACGGTTTTGAGTTTGGCTTAGGGGCAGAAGTCGGTATCTCCACCCAAAAATTACACGCCCGTGGCCCAATGGGTTTAACGGCGTTGACCACCTACAAGTGGTTTGTCACCAGCCACGGTGCTACTCGACACGTTTAGGTGACACCAGCACTTGAGCCGATACCGTCGTCACACTGACCAACTGCACTTGATGCTCGGCGACCGTTTGCATTTCACCAACGGCCGCGAAGGATAATACGCCAAATGGTTCCAGGGTGACCTGATAGCGGCCAGCAGTAGCGGAATCCAGTGGTACAATAACAATTTCATTCTCGACATCACTTGTCCAGGTGGGTGGGCGGTTGGTGTCGGTTGTATCGGTGGTCGGCTGGTTGCGCACTAGCCAATACAGCGCGGCAATAGACATCAAACCGACCGCCAGCAACAGAATAATGGATAATCTTTTCATGGTAGCGCTAATGTTACACCACCCGTGAAAGTTTCGCCATAGGGATAAAAGGATTCATCCAACTCAAACACATCGAGGAGATTATTATAATCGTAGACTATAACTTGTGACGGTCGTTCATTGGTTGTCACTACCAGTTGATCGTTTACGATGCCGACCCGATCAACCGCGGTTACATTAGGTAATCGTTTTAGTTTTCCTGAGCCTTTTGCTTGTAACAGGTAAGCTGTCCCATCACTGACCATAATTACGGTATCTAATAGTCGATCCGTCGGATGCCCGGCAATCCATTGTTCAATGTCCCCCGATAATCGTATCGTCTTATAACTCAATCGCACTAAATCTGATGAATAGCTAGAGATGTAACGTCTATTATTTGTTCTCCATGTCACCATCGTAACGGTAGCAGCAGTAGTCTGACATCGACAGCTTAAAATATGAACATCAGTAATGTTTTTTGGTAAGCGTTTTGTCCGCTGTGCAGTCATTAATATATATCTAGGGGGTCGTTGAGCAGATGATCTTTTGATGACGGCCACGATATCATTGTCAACTAGGGTCCAGTCAACCAACGGCGATGGCAATTGCCAACGATCAATGGCTTGTAATTGCTGTTTTTTATTTGACCACCGATAAGTTCGAATACCATTACCTTGGTCTACCATTAGCCGATTCGCCGTACTGCTCACTTTATTGGAAATTGAGATGGTATCTAATTTTTTTCCATCACTCGAATGTAAAAATAATCTACCCGTCTCCCGTTCCGTCACTAGTAATGCTAGCTCTGATTCATTAGTAATATTACTATAACCGAGACGGAACGAACCCATTCTTTGATTTGCTGAAAAAAAGTTACCAATATTTTCCCCAGCGGTGGTAAAGGTTCGGACATGCGCCGTCCCGCTATCGGTTGGTACAGTGATTACATCCGTCAACTCGGATTGCACAACCACTGAAAAATTGCGCTCGATTTTATTAGGTGTATAGGTAAAGTTAAATGTTCCGTCGGCATCACTGCGGCCACGAGTGAACAGCTCATCGTTTACATACACTCGCACATCGGCTTCGGCCGTGAGATCACCTAACGAATAGGTGGTGTTAATCGATCGACTAGCCGGCTGTTCCAGCCAGGTATAGCCATTATCTGTTTGAGTCACTGCACTAATTGTTGTGGTCAACTTACTCGGTAACACCGTCATGGCAGTATTCGTGGCGACAGTGGTTGGGGCAGTGGTAAACGTGATGTACCCGGTCGTATCAACCGTTTGACTGATACCCGTATGAATGGTGTTGGCCGGCAGCGCAGTAAAGGTAGTGGTACCACGAGAGACGGCCACATTAACGAACACCACGGAATAATCGGCAAAGCTATGTGCCTGGTACTCAAGGTAGTTACCCTCAGCGTCGGCAATCAAGTGCTGTGAAATGTCGTTATCGAGTTTGAACTTTAAACGGAGATAGGGCAAATCCGCTACACCATCATACTCAACCGTCACTTCATCGCCGGCTTTGTTTTCGTCCACCACAATATCCGTGTCTTCCAACTCAAATACCTGATGCGTAATAGCATCCGGCGTAACGTGCACCAACGTAAAATGATAAGCTCCATCTGGTTGGGCGATATTACCTCCCCCACCGCCGCTGATTAACTGATACAGCCCCTCCTGCAACGAAGCCACATCGCTGGTGGTGAGCCAGCGCCAATCGTACCCCTGTGAATGACCATTGATGACGTGATCCACGCCACCCGCTTCCAGGACAGCTGCCAGATTGTCTCGTTCGGTGTCATCTTCAAAACAGCACGTGCTTTTCCCCCAACTGGGCACAGATAATGGATGGTGGAAATAAGCAATCGTTTGTTTATCCGTCGTCGATAACTCTTGGGCAACCCAATCAAGCTGATCGGCC
>DOSP01000106.1:5948-6998 GCA_003512175.1 Candidatus Kerfeldbacteria bacterium | reverse complement strand
CCAATCAAGCTGATCGGCCGACACCGTGCCGCGACTTGACGTACCGGAGCTCGACAAAGCAATTAAATGAGCCGGGCCATAGGTGTAACTATAATCAACAGCACCAAAATGACTTTCATAAATGCCGAGATCAGAATTATGATCGTGATTACCCGGCGTAGGATACATCGGTACAGTTGTTTCGGTCAGCGTTTCCAAAACCGCATCAAACATATCGTGCACGGTTGCTTCGTCCGTACTGCCTTGAATCAAATCTCCGGCATTGGTTATAAAAACTGGATTGATGGCACTAATAAACGGCAGCATATCCTCAAAGATTGGATTCGTTTCAACGGTTCCGGCGGCCTGATTATCCGATAACGCAACAAACCACAGATCATCGGTCGCCTCAAGCCAAGGTGCTAATGTGAGGGTAGTCGTGTTGGAATTGGTAAAGGTTGTTTCCAAGCGTGTACTTGTCCGTTCCGTTGTCAGTGTCACATCAGTCGAAGTCACTTCAACGCTGTCCGGGTCAACATTCTCGAAGGCGAAACTGACTGATTCGGTCGTGTCGCTGGTGATGACAAGCGTACAGGTGGGTTCAGTCACACGAATCACGCCGGTGTCACGCTCAAAGCAGCCGTCACCCGACACGGAATAACCCAAGGCCACAGCTGGCAGCACTCCAACTAGGACTGTGGTGAGGTAAGATGCGTAATAGCTTGTAATGGGAGTAGAGCGCATTTGAGTCTGGTTGGACCTAAATCTATACTGAGCAAGTTTAGCACAAAATCGGGTTTTAATTCGAGCACCTCACTCAATGACTTCCCTTTAATGGCTTCAGACAGTAAAGACGCCGCGGCGGTACTGATGGCGCAGCCTTCACCATTGAAGCCCACTTGGTCAATAGTGCCTGTCTCTGTCACATGCACCGAAAATGTAAACTTATCCCCACAGGTTGGGTTCCATTCTTCCCGCTGATAGGTAGGATGATCGAGTAATCCGAAGTTCAACGGATCGCGATAGTGTTCAAGAATTTGTTCGTGATACATACGATCTCTCCCTACCCTC
>DOSP01000106.1:5673-5852 GCA_003512175.1 Candidatus Kerfeldbacteria bacterium | reverse complement strand
GGAGAGGGTTTACTCAGTTGTTTATTAACATCTCGCAATCCTTCAATGAGCCTATCTACATCTTCCATCGTATTATAAAAATAAACACTGGCACGAACCGTGGCGGGTACACCCCATTGCTCCATCACCGGTTGCGCACAGTGATGACCAGCCCGCACCGCCACACCCTGCTGATCCAA
>DOSP01000106.1:4686-5602 GCA_003512175.1 Candidatus Kerfeldbacteria bacterium | reverse complement strand
CCGCCACACCCTGCTGATCCAATACCGCTGCTACATCATGGGCATGCACACCAGCCACGGTGAAGGATACAATACTCGAACGCTGTTCTGGACCGAATAGTGTAATGAAATCTAATTTCTTCAATTCCCCTACCAAATACTGATGGACCTCTGCGGTGGTCTGTTGGATTACATCCATGCCAATTCTGGTGAGATACTCGACGGCCGCACCAAGACCAATGACGCCGGCAATATTTGGCGTACCAGCTTCAAATTTATGCGGCAGATCCGCCCAGGTAGAGTGTTGTAGGGTGACACTGCTAATCATATCACCACCACCAATTACCGGCTCCATTCGGTCTAGCCAGGCTCGCTTGCCATACAGTACGCCCACGCCAGTTGGGCCACACAGTTTATGGGCTGAGAACACGAAGAAATCACAATCTAACGCGTGCACATCCACCGGCAGGTGTGGGACAGATTGAGCGGCATCAACCACCACGGGAATGTTCTGCGCGTGAGCCACCTGAATAATTTCAGCAACTGGCAAAATCGCCCCAGCACTATTAGTAATATGTGCCACGGCGATGATTTTTATCCGATCATGCAAAACCGGTAGAGTATATCCATCAAAAAATTCTAGATTAGCCTGATAACGTTTGGCGACCAGTTGCCAGGGCACTAAGTTACTATGGTGTTCCAGCTGTGATAACAGAATAACGTCACCGGGTTGAAGCAGGAGTTGGCCCAATGATTGTGCCACAGTATTTAATGCAGCTGTTGTACCACTGGTGAAGATGATTTCCTCACGGGCACCGGCATGTATAAACTGCTGCACCGTATCACGCACCTGCTCGTACTGGGCGGTAGCGGCCTCACTCCAACGATACAAGCCCCGGTGCACGTTGGCATTGGTGGTACGATAAAACTGATCCAT
>DOSP01000106.1:3010-4538 GCA_003512175.1 Candidatus Kerfeldbacteria bacterium | reverse complement strand
CCGATTGCGCTAGGATTGGGAAATCAGCTTTGAACATAGTTGGGCAATAGCTTGGTCAGTTATACATTCCGCTAAAAAGCCTTCGACAATCATTTGTTCAGCTTGTGGTTGCGGAATACCCCGGCTGGCACAGTAAAATAATTGTTCAGGATCAATGCGACTCATGCCAGAACTGTGGGCTGCTTGAACGGCATTGGTTTGAATATCCAGTTGTGGGACAGAATCACTGCGGGCTCGGTCACTGAGCAATAAGGTATGTTCATTCAGAGCGGCTACGGTATTTTTGGCAGTGGGTTGGATTTTGATATTACCTCTAAAATCAGTGTAGGCCGCATCGTACAGTACCGCATGCACCGTAATATCGCCTGTCGTATGTGCTGCTTGATGATCGCTCCAATAGTTCAACATAAACTTATCGTGATTACGACCCAACACAATGCCGCGATGTTGACTGTGACTCCCCTGCCCTTGATGCAGCGTGACAATTTCACAATGAATCTGCCCGCCGAGCATGGCACTGTGCCAACGAACGGTGCTGTGTTCCTGTAGCGTCGCCACACATTTTACCGTCGCATCCTGTTGCAATAACACAACCACATCAAGCTCACTGTTTGGTGGTACGGTCAGTTCTACCAGTGGTTGCGATCCATCGATCACTAGGCGTTTTGCCATATTACCCTACGGACCCTTCCATTTCTAACTCAATTAAACGATTCATTTCTACGGCGTATTCCAGCGGCAATGATTTCACAATCGGCTCAATAAAACCATTCACCACCAAGGCATGAGCGGCTTGTTCGGTTAACCCCCGGGACATTAAATAAAATACTTCTTCTTCACCAATTTGACCAACGGTAGCTTCATGCGCAATGGTGGCATCGCCCGTCTGCACATTCATATCCGGAACCGTTTCCGAAATGGATTGTTCATCCAATAATAAGGCATCACATTTCACTTTGGCGACACTGCCTTTGGCTCGGGGAGCAATGGTTAATAATCCACGGTAGACCGATTTACCACCGTCTTTACTCATACTTTTCATAATGACACTGGAGGTGGTGTGCGGAGCACTGTGAATCACTTTAGCACCGGTATCTTGCACTTGGCCAGCACCGGCGAAGGCAATACCAAGGTGCTCGGCGTGAGCCCGTTCACCCTGCAGAATGCTGCAGGGATAGAGCATGGTGACACAGCTGCCCATGTTGCCGCCCACCCATTCCATCCTGCCACCCGCCGCCACTAACGCCCGTTTGGTATTCAAGTTATACGTATCTTTGCTCCAGTTTTCCACACTAGAATAACGAAATCGGGCATCTGTTCCCACGAACACTTCCACACAGCCAGCATGCAGTGAACTAGAACCATATTTTGGTGCCGAACAGCCTTCAATATAATGCGCCTCGGCCGTGTCTTCAATGATAATGAGGGTATGTTCAAATTGACCCATATTTTGCGCGTTCATCCGAAAATAGGCTTGCATCGGCGCATCGACCGTGACACCTTGAGGAACAAATAAAAACGTGCCGCA
>DOSP01000106.1:0-2939 GCA_003512175.1 Candidatus Kerfeldbacteria bacterium | reverse complement strand
ATAAAAACGTGCCGCCACTCCAAACGGCGGCGTGCAAGGCGGCAAATTTGTGATCATGGCTTGGCACACAGCGGGTCATGAAATATTTTTTTACGAGATCGGGATACCGCTGCACGGCCACATCCATATCTTCAAAAATCACGCCTAGTTTTTCCCAACGCTCCTTTAAACGGTGATAAACGGTATTGGATTCATATTGCGCACCAACCCCAGCCAACATTTTTTTCTCGGCCTCCGGAATACCCAAGCGTTCAAAGGTTTTTTTGATGTCTGGAGAAACATCTTCCCATGATTTACTAGGCGTCTGCTCACCAGGGGCTGCATAAAAAATAATCTCCGCAAAATTTAAGTGCGATAAATCAGGCCCAAAATTGGGCATGGCCTTTTCGTAAAATAACCGTAACCCTTCCAGTCGCTTCTGTAACATCCAGTCGGGTTCATGCTTGGTTGCCGAAATTTTTCGAACGAGTTCTTCCGATAGGCCGCGGGTAGCCTGCTTGGTATAGTCAGATTGATTTTTATGATCAAACGTATCGCGGTTGAGGCCAGAAAAAATCGCGTTCGTGGTTTCAATGGTTTTTTGTGGAATCATATCGACCTCACCCCCGTCCCCTCTCCTTCCTTAGGAGAGGGGTGTTTTAACCAATCGTAACCCTTGGCTTCTACTTCTTTAGCAAACTCTTTACCACCCGACCTGACAACTTTTCCATCAATCAGCACGTGCACTTGATCTGGCATAATATAATCCAGAATCCGGTTATAGTGTGTAATCAGCAACACGCCCATGCCGGTGCTCCGTTGAACCGTAGTGACTCCCTCACACACGGTGCGTAAGGCATCAATATCTAAGCCGGAATCGGTTTCATCGAGTATGGCAATCTCCGGTGTAAGTAACGCCATTTGCAGAATTTCAACTTTTTTCTTTTCACCGCCAGAAAAACCGGCATTGAGATAGCGCTCTAAAAACGACTGATCAATCTTTAGTTGGGCTAAATAAGGCTCCAGCACCGCTTGAAACTGTTTGATTGTCAAACGTTGCTTCGTTTTGAGATTATAAATCATTCGTAAAAACGTCAGTAGTTTTACACCGGGAATCTCCTTTGGGTATTGAAAGGCCAAAAACAAACCAAGTTCGGAACGCTTGTCCGGTGTCAGGGCTAAGACATCTTGACCATTGAACGTGATACTGCCGCTAGTCACGTGATATTTCGGATGCCCCATGATCACCTGAGACAGGCTGGTTTTGCCCGAACCGTTTGGACCCATGATGGCATGAATTTCTCCCTTGGGCACGGTTAACGATACACCACGCAGAACGGTTTTTTGATCAACGGTGGCAATGAGGTCAGTAATTGTTAACATACATTCGCTAAAGTTTGCTCTTCTAACAATTGATAAATGGATTTCTTTACTTTGTGCCAGACCGGTTTAGTGGAACAACCATGTTCTGCCGGACAGGAGGCGGTGGTAGTCATACACCGAGTCAACTGCAATGGTCCATCGATGGCTTCCACCACAGCCCGCAGACTAATTTGCTCAGCTGGTTTGGCTAAGGCGTATCCCCCACCTTTCCCTTCGCGGCTCATCACTAACCCATGGCGATGCAACGGGATCATCACTTGCGATAGATACTTTGGTGAGACGTTATGTTTGCTGGCAATATCCGCTAACGACAAGTACGTCCCATTGGGTTGACCCATCAGTTCAACCAGAATAAGGAGGCCATAGTCTACTTTGGCGGAGACTTCAAACATAACTACTACTATACTAGTAGTAGAACACTATGCTGTCAACTAGTTACCCAAAGCGTAGGTCACACTAACCGATACGGTAAATTCCTGACTACCAGGTTCTATGACTGCCTCGGCTCCAGTATCATCAGACAAGGCATACTCGTAGGATTTATAGTACGGTTGAATGGCGCCGCCGTCGGATTCACTGAACGTCACAATATCGCCTAAGCGCACACCGGCTGCTTCCGCTAAGCTGGCCGCCTTGGCTTTGGCTTTCTCAAAGGCTTCGGCTCGGGCTTCGGTTTTGACTTGATCGGGCTCATCGATTTCAAAGATTGGTGAACTGACATCGTTTATACCAGTGGTGGTTACCGCGTCAATCACCTCACCGATGGTATCTAACTGTCGCACCTTTACCGTGACAGACTGCGTCAGTTGATAACCAATAATCTCACCCCGACTGACTTTTGTATAATCGTACCGCGGATAGAGATTGTACCCGGTGGTTTGAATATCGGCATCGGCAATCCCGGCACCCTTGAGCACGGTCACTACATTCTCCATGGTGACATTAGCGGCAGCGGTGACATCGGCCACGGCATCCGCCTGTTCGATCACCGAAAAGGTGATGGTAGCAATATCGGGAATACCGACTGCTTCACCTTCTCCAGAGACCATTACCGTGGCTTGGGCGAGCGGTAATGGTTGGGGGTTCAGCGTCACATAGCTTTTCACCCCTAAAAAAATGGCCAAAAGAATGGCCACACCGACGATACTATAATGAATGGGTTTGTGTGTTGACATGTCCATACCGGTAGTATACACTCATGCGGTATGTCAAAGCAATGCATCGTTACCAAAAAGAGCTCCGTGATTGGCTATAACGTCAGTCATTCCAAACGGCGCACCAAACGCTGGGTGCATCCTAACCTGCAAAAACATCGTTTATTGAATCCTGCCACTGGTCACTATGTAACAGCGGTAGTATCCGCCTCCGGTTTACGTACCCTAGCCAAGTGGGATAAGGCCGGCCGGAAGTACGATTTACGCCGCCTGTCCGAGCAGCTGTAAAATAATCAGTACACAAACCGATATTCAATAAAAGTAGCGCCACAGTACAGTGCGGCGCTACTTTTTGTTTGACAATACTGTCTTATCCAGTAAGATCGTCTGGTCCAATTCCGGACAAATCGCCTGGAGTGACCT
>DOSP01000072.1 GCA_003512175.1 Candidatus Kerfeldbacteria bacterium | reverse complement strand
AGCGCCGCCGCCAGTGGAAATAAATGAGATATGATCTTGCACACCGGCTTGGTGCACGGCGCTGACGGTTTCCCCACCACCCAGCACCGAATATGCCCCACTAGCCGCGACGGCTTGGGCAATGCCAAGGGTTCCAGCCGCATAGGCTGATTGTTCAAACATCCCCAGTGGACCATTCCAAATAATCGTTTTAGCGGTTTTAATCACTGCCGCGTAGATAGCCACAGTTTGCGGGCCGATATCAAGGATGCGGTCTTCGCCCCATACGACATCGCTCGGCAACAGTAATTTATCTGATAATAGCCCTTTGACCATATCCACTAAATCGCGCTCAACCAAGGATTGTTTGACGTCATAGCCATTGGCCAGCATCAGGGTATTGGCCAAGGCGCCACCTAATAGCAGTTTGTCTACCTTGGGCAATAGATTCTGAATGAGGGCTAGTTTTGTGGAAATTTTTGATCCACCGATAATAGCCACAACGGGATGTTCTGGCGTGGTGAGCACTTTTGATAGTTCTTCCACTTCCCGCTGCATCAGTAAACCGGCCGCATGCGGCAGGTAGGCAGCGATGCCAGCCGTAGAGGCATGAGCCCGATGAGCCGCTCCAAAGGCATCATTCACATAGAAATCTCCTAAGCCGGCCAGTTGTTGAGCGAAGGCTGGATCGTTGGCTTCTTCCCCAGGATAAAAGCGAATATTCTCTAGCAACAGCACTTCACCCGATTGCAGCTGTTTGATTTGTTCTTGTACAGTAGGACCAATGGGATCGGGAGCGTATTGCACCGGACAACCTAGTACTTCGGCCACTGTAGCGATGATCGGCTTGAACCGCATCGTCTCATTGACTTTACCTTTTGGTCTTCCAAAGTGAGCCATAATGACAATTTTTGCGCCATGTTCCCGCAAATACTGAATGGTTGGTTTGGTTTCCTGAATCCGCGCCGTATCGGCTACACTGCCATCTGCATTCAGTGGAACATTAAAATCGACCCGGAGCAGGACGATTTTATTTTGGAAGCTGAATTGATCGAGTGTCTTCACAAAATGGTATAGGCGTTATCTTTTGTTCCACGCTGTCCATCAGAATTTTCCACGGTGACATCATACGAACCACGCGGCATCTGGCCAAACGGAATCACCACACTTAATTCGTTGGAAGAATTCACGTAGGTGGCATTGGCTTCATAGTTATCAAAAAAGACCGTAGCGCCGTGGCGAAAGTTGATACCGGTAATGCGTAACGCTTTGGTTTCGCTACTACTGGTAGCGGCGGTATTGCTTGATGGACTGACGCCGGATACGGCCGGAGCATCTTCGGTATAGGGAATGTTTTCGCCATCTCCTAAGTCGACCTTGCGAATCAGATCATTCAAGCTATCGGCGATCAACAAGTTATCTCCTTTTCTGGCAAGACCAACTGGGTTATCAAATTGAGTGTTGTCACGATCACCATTGTTATAGCCTCGATTCCCATCTCCGGCGACTAACTTCACCGCTTCGTCGCCGCGATCGGCTACGCGCACCATGTGGGTGCCGGCTTCAGAGAAATAGACATTGCCTCGATTGTAAAACACCTCAACCGGTAAATTCAAATAGGCTTCAGCAAATTTTCCGTCGAGATAGCCTTTTTTACTTGGATTCCCCACTAACGTGGTGACTTGTCCATCGCTAATTCGAACCTGGCGGATGGTGTGGTTATCACGATCAGCCACATAGAGGTAGTTATCAGCATTATCGATCGTCACGGCGATTGGTACGTTAAATTGAGCATCCTTACGCGTGGCATCTTGATAGCCGCTTTCTTGGGGAGAACCAGCAATCAGTTTGGTCTTGCCTTTATTCTTCCCATATAACGTCACGCGCCGAATCACTTCGTTACCAGTATCCGCCACATAGGCATATTTGCCATTGCTATCCACCGCAATGCCACCTGGGCGACTAAAATAGGCACAATTTTTTCGGCTTTGGCCGAATTGGTTCGGACAGGCTTCACCTTCTTGGTACCCATTATCAAAGCCACCTCCCACGTTGACATCGCCGGCGCCCGTGAGATACGAGACACTGCGAGCTTTCACATTTACTTCCCGAATGCGGTTATTGTTGCGATCAATCACATACACCGTTTTACCATCTGGGCTGATATCTAAAGACAAGGTATCGGAAAAACGACCCTCCGTACCCACATAGGCGCGGTCATCATTCTCTTGGTAGTTATCGATGGTGCTGCCAACTAATTTATGCACTTTACGATCTGACGTGGAAATATATTTCACCTTATTATTTTCTGTATAAAACACTTTACTACGATCTTTCGTGACTACCACATCTTTTGGCCGCCCGGGCAAACCGTTCTTACCATTCCGATTGTGAAAACGATCTCGTCCGGCCCAATGTTCCGCATCTGTAAAATCACTAAGTGATAAGCGCACTACTTCGCTAATCCCAGTTACCGCAATATAGAGATTATTGCCGTAGCGCGTGAGACTATTGGGATAATTAAAGGTAAATTCATCTGAATCCTTAAATGCCAAGTAGGTGGTACAGCTGCCTGGATCCACAATCACCACTTCATCGGTATCGCCTAAATCTTCCGGTACATCTGAACCATTCTGGTCAATCACGCGGATTTTTCCAGCATCGGCGGTATTTTGAATGGAAATGTTTCGATCAGTGATGTTGCCTGGATCGCCGGTACCATCTGTCACATAGATATCGTCTTCCGCCACACTATCACCTTCTACCACGGTCAGACCCCATAAATTTTTGAAATGGGCATTTTCACAGGAGCCATTATTTTTTCCCGAATCTCCTTCCACGCCCGCAATTTCACTAATCGAGCCCGAAGATAAATTCACCCGCACAATGGTATAGTCTAAACTGTTTGCCACGTAGGCATAATCACTACTGGTACGGACATACAATTTTTTGGGGCCGCTTAAACTGCTGGTAATGGTCCGTTTACTGGAACCATCTGTATTCATCACCGTTAAAGTACCTTGCGTATAATCAGTCACATACACTTTATTACTACGGACCACCAACCCTTCTGGCCGGTCAAAATCGCTGGCGATCGTGGATACCGTGCTGCCATTGAATTTTTTAATCTTGCCGTTGCCGGTGTCGGCAATATAGACATTGCCGCTGCTATCCAGACCCACCGCCGCCGGCAAAGCAAATTTGGTGGAACTACCGGAACCAGTGGTATCGCCATAGCCACCGGCGCCCACTACGGTGCTAACCACACCGTTGGAATTTATTTTACGAATCACGCCGTTAAAGGTATCGGCTAAATAAAAACTGCCAGCGCCGTCGCTGACAATATCTTCAGGAAAATCGAAGTAGGCATCGGTGCGATAGCCACCATCACCGTATTTTAGTTGGCCCACATAGGTGGTGGTGTCACCAAA
>DOSP01000073.1 GCA_003512175.1 Candidatus Kerfeldbacteria bacterium | reverse complement strand
CTATCATATTTTAATAAATGAGCCGCCATGGCCAAGCTGCCTAGGCCATTAAAAGCGACTACTTCTAACTCTGGTCGCTCGATGGCAATGCGGAAAGCGGCGGCACCAATGCGGCCGAATCCGTTAATGGCAATTCGTGTTTTCATACCCGCATAGGGTAACATTACCAGCGGTAATGGTCAAACGTCCATTTGGCCAGTTCAGCGGTCTCCGCAAAGCGACTATCCTCATCTGGAGCGCCCAGGACCACCACAATAATCTGATGCCCCGCTGCATCGCGTGCCACCGCCGCTAAACAATTCCCGGCCTCATAGGTGAAGCCCGTTTTTCCGGCAAAGACGTACGGATCACCATTTTTCACTAAACGGTTTGTTGTCTTCACAATCATTTCTTGATCACCATTCACCAGGCGATGTTCAGCCTGACCGAGCGGCTCCATCAGCAGAGGATCAGCGGTCACTGTCCGAAATAATAGAGCGATATCCTGAGCCGTCGAGGTATTATTGGCACTTAAACCGGTTGGTTCAACATAATTTGTCTGGAGCATACCTAAACGATCAGCCATACTATTCATTTCAGCGACAAAATCCGCTTCAGCTAACCCGGTACTATGGGCTACGGCAGCGGCAGCGCTGTTCACTGAACCAACCAGAGCGGATTTTAATAAATCATGTTTGGTAAAGGTGTCCCCTACTCCCGCCGAAAATGTCGAACCGCCTAACGCCACTTCCGACCACTGCAGGGTGTAGGTTTCCTCCCAGTTGTCTATGAAATCTTGCGCCACCACGGCGGTCATCAACTTACTGATACTGGCGATGGGAAGAACCATGTCTGGTTCTTTCTGCCAAAGTACTGCTCCTGAGGTTTGATCCAGCACCATGGCAGATTTCGCCTGCACAACCGGGCCAGTATCCTGATCTACTTTAGCTGGAACGGTGCGAAACACCGGCCGAGGTAATAAACCAACATTGACTGGTTCAGCGATGTGATGGGTAGGAACAAAATACCACTCCTCAGCTAACGTCTGCGGCAAACTCATGCCAGACGTGGCAGCGAATAAGGCCAGATAGAACAGTGGATTATTGAACATTGAAAAAATCCCCGGGCTTCTCCAGAACAGCTAAGCGTTCACCAATCTGAATGTCACGATGTAACCGAGTGTAATCTGGTAAATCTGCCACGCTTTGCACGCCCAATAATTGTAAATACTCGGGAGTAATATCGTACACTTCAACCGCTTTGGTTTTATCCATAGTTTCTGTAACCAGTCCGCGAATCAGGAGATTGCGCAAAATCAAGCTGCAGTTCACGCCGCGGATAGCTTCTAATTCCGCTTTCGTGATGGGACTACGATACGCAATAATGGCTAACGCCTCTAACGATGGCTTGGTTAATTCTCCACTGCGCTCATCTTTCACGACCTGGCTGACAATGTCATGCATAGCCGGGGCCGTCGTCAATTGTGCTTCAGTGCCCGTTAGGCTTACCTGAACACCACGATCAACCGAGCTTTTAGCATATTGCTGTAAGGCAGTTTGAACGACTTCCGGTGTACTGTTCGTCCATTTCGCTAATTTTGTAAAGCTGACTGGTTTGGCCAGGACAAACAGAATGGCCTCAAGTTGCTGAATTATTTGCATACAATCAGTATATCACTATAACTGTGTTTTTGCTCAACGGTGATCGTGTCTTGCTTCACCAGTTCGAGAATGGCTAAAAATGTCAGAACAATGTGAATGCGATCGGTGGTATCATGCAACAAATCGGAAAACTGTACCCGTTGCCGCTGTTGGAGAATGGCATGCAGCGCGGTGATTTTTTCCTTGAGGCTAGCGGCTTTGCGAATGGCGGCTTGCGGAATGCTAATGATCGTTTCCAATTGTGCTACCACCCCTTCATACAATTCGCGTAAATGATGGGCCTCGATGCGGTGCGGTGGATTAAATTCAACCACTTCCAACCGTGATAATGATACCGGGCGCGGTACGGCAAATTGGCCAGTGGCAAGGCGTTGCTCTAATACCTCGGCAGCATCGCGGAACTCTTTATACATCTTCAGATGATCAGCCAAATTGGTCAGTGGCTCATCATCGTCGGTGATCAAGTACGGCAATAATTCGCGGGATTTAATATAGAGTAACCGCGTGGCCACAACCAAAAAATCAGCCAGTTCTTCTGGGTAGAGTTCTTCGATCTTATCAATATAGGCAATGAACGATTCTGCAATGTCAGCTAACGCAATATCGGTAATAGCCAACTGCTGCTGCTCAATCAGCTGCAGCAAGACATCCAGCGGCCCTTGATATTGTTCTAACTTGATCTGGTACGTCGCCATCGGACAATGCTTTGAATAACCGGCACAGCCAGTAGGAGTACATTCACCAAAAAGATGCCTAAGACTAAACCAAAGGCGACACCTAATTCCGATTTGTCATAGCTATAATTCCACTCATAGGCGATATCATCAAACACGTCATTCCACATCGCCACGACGGTTAGAGTGGAAATCAGTGCCGTGAAGAGTACAGTGAGCCATTGCAGCGTGTGCGTAGCTGCTCGCCAACCAGCCGTTTTGGTTTTTACCCGAATAACCGTAGCGGCAATCATCACCCAACCGATCGGCGAAATGATCACGCCTCCCATGATGAACAGTGCAATCACGATGGTTAACAAAATAACTTGAGCAATTTCTTCGGCATCCCAGTTTGAACTATAGTAATCAGTCGCATCATTATCCTCAGCATCACTTGGAAAGACATCGTCTGTCATGGCAGCAGGGGTGAGACTAGCTGATAGATGAGTGAGAAAATATTTTTTCTCGGTTGGTTCAACCCACGGGTTACCATTGGTATCATGAGCTAATGTCGTGATATCATCTTTTTTCACCCAATCACCGTAATTCTCAGAAAACTGACCGGCCTCAACTTTGTGATCGTCAAAAATGTACAAATCAATAGTTTGGTAAGTTGTGGTATCTTCAGTTACAGCCGAAATTCGGAGCGGGTACACCAAGTTGGCAGCGGTAAAGGTCAGTTGCACGGGCACGGCTTGGCCAGTGTGTAAAGCCTCAGCTACCGTTTTATCAACACTCTCAGCATTAATCTTCATTGCCGTAAAATACCAACCGGCGCTAACATAGTCATTAAGAATATACTGTTTCTCTTCTGGGTAACTATAACCATTGTCGTTTAACCAAGTCAGTAGATCCTGGCCGGAAGTGGCTTCTAATACGGTCACATCATAATAATCGACTTGTTTCTCCTCAACGACAGTTACTCCGCTATCAACTGCCGTTTCCTCTAGCGCTCCACTGGTTGGGTAGCCATAGTAACCATAATCACTGTCGCCGTAGATGAGATCAGAAATTTCAGTAAATAATGTGCGTGAACCACGTTCTACCTCTGGTTGGCCGGGAGTAGGGATAATCCAGGCAAAGTCTTTGGCTGTGCCTTGATAGGTCATGCTAACCACTAACGTCTCTGTTTGCGTATCCGCCTCGTAAAAAATAGCCGCGGTTTGCGCTGTTTCATACATGTAATAATCTGGCTCCGACATAATGGCGCCGTCGGCACTGGCCACAACGGGCAGACTAGCTAAGCCAAGCGCGATTAATGTGTGTTTGAGCGTCATAATTTTTTTATACCTAACTCGGTTAATTGATTAGTGGGTACAGGGCCCGGGGCATCCATCACGGCGGTGCGTCCGTGGGTGGTCATGGGGAAGGCTTGGACTTCGCGCAGATATTGTTCTCCGGTTAAGTTCATCAGCATCCGTTCAATACCCATACCAATGCCGCCATGTGGAGGGAAACCATAGCTAAAGGCTTCTAGCATATGGCCAATGCTGTCGGTAATTTCTTGATCAGTATACCCCATCACTTGGTACGTCGCTTTGAGAATATCTGGGCGATGGGCTCGAATGCTGCCGCCACCGGTTTCGTGCCCATTACACACGAGATCATATTGCTGCGTCACAATTTGATCAATGTTTTTTCCAGCCAACAACCATTCCAGGTGCTCTGGTTTCGGCATGGAGAAGGGATTATGCGTGAAAGTCCATTTGCCATCATCGGTTTTTTCAAAGAAAGGAAACTCCACTACCCAGGCAAACGCCAGTACCCCTTTGGCTTTATCTTCATCAGTGCGCAGATCAAATTTATCGGCGCCATACGTTTGCATAGCTTCCTCGTAGGTGACACGAGGAAATGGTTTTTGTTTGATGGTGAAACCCAAAGCTTCGGCGGCCTGTGTCACCATGCCCTCGACCAAATTCAGGACATCATTATATTCAACAAAGGCCAGTTCGATATCGAGCTGGGTATGTTCGTATCCCCGATCCGCGCGGAGGTCTTCATCACGCACACAGCGTGCCAGTTGAAAATACCGCTCAAATCCCCCACCGACTAGCAATTGTTTATATTGTTGGGGTGATTGCGGTAAGGCGTAGAATGAACCAGGATGCTTGCGTGACGGCACTAAAAAGTCTCGTGAACCCTCTGGAGTGGATTTGGTGAGCAATGGGGTTTCAATCTCTGTAAAATCATGTTGGTATAAAAACTCCCGACATTTTTGAATGTAGGCACTGCGTAACCGAAGATTGCGTTGCATGCGGTCCGTCCGTAAATCTAAGTAACGGTATTTCAAGCGCAAGTCTTCCTCAACTGCCAACGTATCCTTATTCACTTCAAATGGCGGAACAGCGGCTTTAGTTAAGATGGATAAGTCCAAGGCTTCAATTTCAACGCTGCCGCACACTTGATCGGCTTTAACCTGTTTGGCTGGCCGGGCATTCACTTGGCCCGTGATAGTGACGACGTCTTCATGACCCAGTCCACCGGCTGCAGCCAAGGCTTCGGCATGGTTCGTCAAAAAAACGACCTGACATGTCCCCGATTGATCACGCAAATCAATAAACACCATTTTGCCCATGTTGCGGCGTCGGTGTACCCAGCCCTGCAGGAGCACTTCCTGCCCGATTTGACCAACTGTATCCTTAATCCAGGTACGCTGCATGAGGCTTAGTATAGTAAAAATAGGTCGTTTCAGCTAGTCCCTGAAGGTATAAACGTAGATATTCTCATACTGTTGCACTAAGCGCAGACCAACGACACTAAAATGACCTAAATCATGATCTAACGGCACGCTGGATAGTATCAAACCAGTTGGATCATTTTGGATATCAGCTTCACTTTCCGTACGTTGTATATCCTCCATCCCCGCCCAAATACCGGGGTTAAACTTTGGATCTTTTTTGTTATAGAGAGTCAGACGATCGCCGCCAAAGTAGTACTTCCCGATCAAATAGTCCGCTGGGCTAAGCACATAAAAGTGTTGTCCGGCGTAGTTGCCCAAGTACTGTGACATTTCATTAAAGCCTCGAGAATTGGTGTGCGGTGCAATCAGTAGGATTAAACAGATATACACGCCAATCAACCCTAAACTCGTACGCCACTGCCACTGCGCTAACAGCAGAGCGAATAAAATAAATAAAAAATAACTGGCTAGAGATAAATACCGCGATACAAAATACTGCTGACTAGGAATAGTTACAGAGATCAAATAAATCAACACCATGAAACCAATTGAGAAAATTGCGATAGTTTTAAGGCTGGTGTGTTCAGTCTTGCGCCACAACCATACTAGCCCAACTGTTAAGACTATAGTGATGACCATTTGGACAGAATTATTTTGGATGCCATACAAAGTATTCACTGGCGACATGCCGGCTGATAATTCACCCAGTAGCGTACCAAATAAAAACATTTGGATGGTAGCTGCGATGTCACCTAAATGGGCTGACGCTACCCAATTCAGATTAGCTCCACTGCGGTTAAGCTGATGGATAAACTGTGGTAACCATGGTAAAAATATCACCCCAGCTATACCATAACCGATCAGCAATTGACCTGATGGCAAAAAGTTTTTCCAGTGGGTAGGTTTTTTCCAGATCAGATACACAACATAAAACAGAACGGCAAAAAACAAACTGATATAGTGCGTTAGAAATGATAAACCGGTGAAAATTCCCCAATAGACAAAATACTTTGTCTGCTTCGTTTTCAAACCAGTCATAAACCAATCGGTTGCCAGTAAAATCAGTACCGCTAACAAAGAATACATGCGCGCTTCCTGGGAATATTGGATCGCAAAGGGTGATAACGCCGTAATGGCCGCGGCGTACCAGGCTACTCGGCTACTAAATAAGTGTCTGGCTAAACGATACACTGCCCACACCGCGACCACCCCACATAGGACAGAAAATAACCGAATCCCCACTACACTATAATTGAATGGTGCCGCGAATATCTTGACCAAAAAATAGTACAATGGCGGATGGGTATCACTGATCAACACGCTCATCATACTATGCCAGGATTGTTTGATGGCGACGCCGGTGAAGGCTTCGTCGTACCAAAAGTCGCGGCTGGTTAAACCACTACCACGTAACACAGCTGCGACTACTAGAATAATCCAGATGTAATACCGCTTAAATTTTTCCAGTTTCATTATCACGCTGTTTCTTCTAAATCTTCTCTCATAAATAGAGGGAGTTGTTGTAAAAGATTTTCAAACCCTCCAGGATATTCCTGTTGAGCCCACTTATAAATATTCATATAATGATGCTTGCGTAACCATCCTGTATTCAACTTACCTCGCGTGGCAGGATCTTCATTTCTCCACACATAGTAGGCTTGACGTAATAGATCAAGGACAATCTGTTCATTATAAGTAAACTGATCATGAAAATCACGTCCAACCTCCTCGCCGGCTAAGTGAGCGACCATTCCAAAATCTCCGTAATGATTACGTACGTACCGTTCTAGTCCGCTAAATTTGTTATGCTTCAGCCAGTCACTATTAAATAATGGACGAATGACTGGATCAAGCTGTTGCCAAACAGAGTGAGCTAACCGGAGCTTAGCAATGGCAGAATCGAGGGTATATTCTGGTGGTGGCAATACATATTTAAAGTTAGCCCGGATAGTAGCTGGTAAAGCAGCGAGCGTCTCATCCCATAGTTCCTTGTCACTCAAATATTTATCTAAACCGCTATAGTGCGCTCGCAACCATGGACGGTCAAACGGTGCGCCATCGCCGGTTTTTAGCCACTCCCTATGGGCTGCAACGAATTGGGCTTGTATGACTTCTGGAGTCATTGGCACCTTACGTTCAATGTCTGCACTGACCTCAGCCGGACACAGCGCTAGTAGATCCGGCAGAGCATTATAATGGTAAATCCACTTGGCTAACCAAGTGTGCTTATGGGATCGTAACCAAGCTGAAGAAAAACCATGGGTGTCACCTTGTTCTTGAGCTGCTTTCCATTCAGTGTGAGCTTGCTGTAATTCAGCAGCCCGGCGCTGACAATCCTCGACAAAAGTCTCAGACCGCGGTTTTGGTGAAGTGCCTGGTTGATATTCTCTTAGCGGCATAGTGGCTCCTTACCATATTGCTTATGGATAAATCCGATTGATCAGGCGAGGGAACGGAATAGTTTCACGAATATGCTTAGTGCCCGATAACCAACCGGTGATGCGTTCTAAGCCGTAGCCGAAACCAGAATGCGGGACGGAACCATAGCGACGCAAATCCAGATACCATTCGTATTCGGCTCTGGGCAATTTATATTCATCGAGTTTCTTGGCAAGTAAATCAAAATCATGAATACGCTGTGAACCACCAATAATTTCACCGTAGCCTTCTGGAGCTAACAAATCGGAACAGAGCACATGGGCTGGATCGGCTGGATCGGGCTGCATGTAGAAGGCTTTCACTTTGGCTGGATACTTCATGACAAACACCGGCACATCATGCTGATTGGTAATCATAGTTTCATCATCAGCCCCTAAATCATCATCCTCCTTAATGTCGCTGCCGAGTTTGTGTAACTCTTTCACGGCATCTTGATGAGCAATACGTACAAACGGTTTGGCTAACACAGTTTGGAGAGGTTTGGTGTCGCGCTCGAGAATGGTTAATTCTTCCTGATTATGTTCTAGGACATACTGGACGATAGCTTTAATTAAAGCCTCTTGAATATCCATGCTGCCTTGGTAATCTACAAAAGCCATCTCTGCATCCATCATCCAGAATTCAGTGAGGTGACGGCGCGTTTTGGATTTTTCGGCACGGAACACTGGGCCAAAATCAAATACCCGACCGTGGGAAAAAATAGCGGCTTCAATATACAGCTGCCCGCTTTGCGTTAAATAGGCCTTGCCGATATCAAAATAATCCATTTGAAAAAGTTCGGTGACACTTTCACACGAGTTCGGGGTAAGAATAGGAGCATCAATTTTAATAAAGTGTTGACTGTTGAGATGTTGGTATGTGGCGTTGATGACTGAATTACGAATGCGCTGAATGGCCCACTGTTTTGGTGAACGCAGCCACAGGTGACGATGCTCTAACAAAAAATCTGGACCATGATCTTTTTTACCAATCGGAAATTCTTGGGTGGGAACCTGAATAGGTTCTACACCAGTGACTTGTAATTCATACTCCTCTTTTTTCGGATGCTTGGATACGGTGCCAGTGAGTACCACAGATGATTCTAGCGTCAGGCTGGCAGCCTTTGCCCAGATGTCCGTCGAGACGGCGGCTTGGTTGACAATCGCTTGGGTAAAGCCGCTACCGTCGCGGATTTGTAAAAACAGAATCTTGCCCGATGACCGCAGGTTATAGACCCAGCCCTGGACAGTGACAGTTTGTCCAACCTGGGCAGGAAAATCGCAAATGAATATAGCCATAATGGCACCTAGTATAGCGCTTCTAGCTGAGCTTGCACAGATGCCTGAGTAAGCTCGGCCGGAGAGCTGACCAAATAATAGGTTTGCCATGGTTCTCCCCACTGGGATCGCATCACCAAGTCCGCTAAGCTGCCTTTAAATAGCCGTTTACCATCCACTACTTTGGTGCGTTCCGGCAATTTCTGCTCGAACTGTGGAGGCAGTTCAGTTAAGCCAGTATCGAGATAAATGAACACGGCACCCTGCAGAAGATGCAGCCCTAAATTTCCACCCGTGGGTTGGACACAAATAAATGCACGGCGACCACGATAGGTGCCAGCATAGGCTTCTTTAATCCATTTGCCTTCGACACGTTGCCACTGTAGGGCAGTGGCAATATCGGCTAAGTTATTTTTATTCATACGAGTAGAATAGCAGGTAGGACGCGGGAGACCGTTACATTTTTGGCTCCTATAAATTCGTTTTCTGTGCTAAGGTACGCTGCTAACTTCATCCTTAACTAGTTAAGCAGGGTACTATGGTAAAAAAAACGATCAAAACACTGTCCGCAGTGTGGCAGCAGTGACACCATTAAAAAAGCCAAACGCAATGGCAAACGCCGGTATCTGTGTCGAACCTGTGGTCATTGGTTTAGCCTAGATTTTAATCGTCACCCTTTTCCCTTGTGGCTCCCGTACATTGATGGGGAACCCTATCGTCCCTTAGGCAATGAGTTGGAGTTATCTGGAGTCCAGACCTATCGTCGGGTCATTGCCGAACTAAACCAACTGCCAGACAATACCTGGTTGTCTCACCACTACTGCAATCGTTGGTCGGGTATCTTGAACGTGGATGGGAAATATCTCCTGGTTAAAGGCTATGACAAAAAGATCCCCTGGATTTGGAGTGTAGATTTCTTACGCCATGACTTTCCCGTTGGCATCCTAGCCCCCAGTGAGTCTGTCGAGACGTTTATGAAGTTCTTTCGTTTGCTCAAAACTATTGGCTACCCACTGCAGGTAGTCATTGCTGATGATGTTTCCCCCTTGAGAATAGCGGTGAAACACTACTATCCCAAGGCTAAGATCCAATTATGTCAGACCCATTATGTGGAAAACATCCGCCAGCAGTTACATGTCCGCACCGAAGACAAATACCTCAACTTCTTTCAGCAGCTGACAGAACAGGTCTTTGCCTTGGAGGCAAACCAAACCACCAGAGATACAGCCTTGTTTCAACTCTACCAACGGTTTGGGCAACACAACCCAGTTGTTCAGAAGGTCCTGGTGGACATCCACACCCGTCAAACCGAGTTATTTCAATACCAATCTATTCCGTGGTGTCCACGGACCAATAACATTATTGAGTCGTTTAATTCTCATTTAAATGCCAGACTGAAATCCATCAAGAAATTCCAATCCTTCCATTCAGCCGAACGGTTCATGAATGCTTATTTGATTCGCCGCAGAACCAAACCGTTTACCGATTGTAGAGGAGATTTTACCAAGTTCAATGGACATGCTCCATTGGAAAATACCATCCGCAAAGGGTTAGACTACCCTAGAATACCAGGATTCCAGGAGCCAGAAATGTAACGGTGACTCCTATGAAGAGCTAGGGTTGACTAACACTAAACGTGCATATTGCCCCTATGCACGTTATCAAAAAACCGTTCTAAACTATCAATGAACGCCGCATCACCTTATAGAAAACTCTACTTCAGGTCAAGTAACTGTAGCCCACTATAATCATCCAGTGTCCGGTGGGTGGCCGGAAACGACGTAATCATAATTTCCACTGTGGGATCGGCAATACAGCGCATTAAGTGCCCGGCAAAAGCCTGGCCAGTATTATCGCCGATCGTCACATGCAGATGTAACTTCTCGACCGATATATTTCCTGTGATATTGGTAATCTCCACCTCATGTTTGGTAAAGGTAGTGTACTGTTTGGCTATCATACTGAAATGGGAAAACTCGATTTCTTTGGCGGCACCTAAACCAGAAATAAAACCACCAGTTATGTTATGGTCGGTACAAAACTGCTGCAAACCAGTTGCTACTTCTTCATTGGGCAGGAAGCGGATTAAGTAAGAACTGTTTGATTGTTTATATGTCATCGTTATGATGCCTCGTAAAGAATGTCCGGCGGATAATCTTTGGAGTTATACGTCAGTAATGATAATTTCTCTGTAAGAGCTGTTGCAGCAATAATCGAATCTAAAAATGGCAAAGTTGTACCATGCACCCTCCGTTTCCTAAATAATTTCCAAGCAGTTTGTACCACAGCATCAGTGACAGGGTAGTGATGCATACTGTCGAGTAATTTCACAGTAACAGTCTGCTCATGTTTTCTCATGCCTCGCAACACCTCGAGTACAGTAATGGTGCTGCAGGCAAATCGTCTGCCATTGGCATGTAAAGTGTCGATCAATTGCACCGTATCACTGGTCTGACGCAAATAATTAATAATAACATCACTATCAACTAATAGCCGCCCTCTTATTCTAAACATAACGTTGACTACGACGATCTACTTCATTGCGTAGATTTCGAATATAACGCTCAACACTTTTCTTTGTCTTAAATTTAGGATTATTCTTCCAGGCACCTTTGGCCTGTTCAAAGGCTCGTTGTTGATCTAACCACTCTAACTTATCATCAATCGTTTCTTGAATAAAAATACTACGCTTACGTTTATCAACAAATTGATCTATGCGTTTTACGGTTGTTTCGGGTAATACAACATGTGTTCTCATAGGCACATATCATGTTAACATTCTGTGTGACTTATGTCAAACGCACTTTTACCTTGGGGTTAATTCCCAATTTGGATCGGCGCGAAAGGCAAATAGTTCTGTGGGGGTATCGTGTAAACGGCAAGCGGCGGCAATCATGGCGGCGTTATCGGTACAGTATTCTAGTGATGGAAAAAAGACTGGTACATCTAAAGATTGTAACCGCTCACGCAATAACGCATTTGCCGCCACTCCACCACCTACCAAGATTGCCTGGGCACCATATTGTTCAAAGGCACGCTGGGTTTTGAGATGAATGCTATTCACAATGGCTTCTTGAATACCGGCACAGACGTCTACCAAATTTGCGTCAGGATGATCACGATGGAAGTATAATACAGCCGTCTTCAAACCGGAAAAAGAAAAATCATACGTTGCACTATTCACTAATGGGCTGGGGAAGGAATACACCATGGGGTCACCTTGAGCCGCTAGCTGCGCAATGGCTGGACCGCCTGGATACGACAACCCGAGCACGCGGGCACACTTATCAAAACACTCGCCGGCCGCATCATCGCGCGTAGCGCCGATCAGTTCATACACGCCTGGTTTTGGCATATATAACAACTCCGTATGTCCACCAGACACTACAACAGCGATGGCTGGGAATGGGATATCGTCATGCACCAAAAAATTGGCGGCAATATGGCCTTCAATATGATTGATTGGAAAAATAGGTTTCTTCCACCCATAGGCCAATGTGCGGGCTGTTTCTACCCCCACTAGTAATGAGGTAATTAATCCGGGACCAGCAGTGACGGCAATGCGATCCAGCTGCTCTGGCTGCACCTGAGCTTGCTCTAAAACTTGTTTAACAAATGGAATCATCACCGGCACATGCTCGCGCGCAGCGACTTCCGGAACGACACCACCAAATTTTTTGTGGACATCAATTTGCGAAGCGGTCAGTTGAAATATTTCATTATCCCGCAGCAACGCCACACTGGATTCATCGCACGACGTTTCAATGGCTAAGATATTCATACGCCATGACAATCACAAACGGCAACACTCCACCGGCAATAGTTTGCGCAACGGTATGTTTTTTTCGTACTACTCTGGCCCACGCTACCACTGGTAAAATCAGCAGCAGCGGCCACCACTGCCAACCAAATAACACCATCACCACCGCAATTACAAAACTGTTCGCCGCCAAATGTGCACTAATTTTCCAGAAGAAGGTAATCACTGTTCCAACAATTTCTAAAATTAATCCCAAGAAGCGCAGTCCACCAGCCGTGGCATCGCCGTAATACCACAGTAAAAATGTGGCGATCATATGGGAGATGATCAGTACGATAAAAAATAACCGCCGTTCTTTGACATTAGTAATTTCGATATCCGACACCAGTTTCAGTTTCATAAAGACGGGCAGCAACAATAACGGAATGGCAAATTCAAACACTAACACTGGCACCCAAACCTGGATTGGTTGGTGCTGTAAGACAATTACCAAAAATATCGGCCAGGCAATGATTGGGCTGAAAATGTGTGATATACTTTTAGCAACTAACTCTGTCATAACGAGCAGTATACACTATGTTCAAACGAATCGGTACCCTATGGTTGGTGCTGGCAGTCGCATTTGCGGCCTGCTTTCTATTAGGCATCCTGTTGGGTTGGTTCGTGCCCGTTGAGGCTAAACTGACCATTATCGAGGCGGTACTAGATAAATTCGATTCTATTCTTACCGGTTCCACCACGAACTTTTTGCTATCAGTGAATATTTTTATCAACAATATTGTGGTCGCTCTACTGGTGTTATTGGCTGGAATGATTCCGTTCTTACCTGTTGTTATAGTGGTCGGCAATGGCGCCATCATTGGTGTGTTTATCGATTTGCTGTGGCGGATGAATTTACTCCAGCCCGGTAGCTTTGTGAGTGGGATGGTAGGTTTAGTACCACATGGTCTGTTCGAATTAAGCGCTATTTTTTTGGCGGCTAGTATTGGTACAACCGCTTTACTCAAGCTGATCTTTCACAAAAAAATTCAACCACTGCAATCACGCCTGCAATTTTTCGCCTACAGTATTAAGTGGTTTGCCATGGTAGTGGTGCCGTTACTGGTTGTGGCTGCTATGGTTGAAGCGTTTATCTCGCCACGGGTGGTGGGTCTGGTACAGAATTGGCAACAGGGTCTCTTTAAAAATAATGAAATGAGCTTAGCCTTAAATTCTGTGCTGTTAGCGCAATCGGGCTGTGTGCCCGGTTTGGCTGAAACCGCTACAACGGATGTATCTCAACTGGACATGCTCTATCAACCAGATGTATACGCCCTGCTGCAGCAGCGCGCCACGGCCAGTGGCTGGGTAGAAACCTATACCTGTCGGAACCAACAACCGCTGATGATTTCCAGTTACGATGCTACCGTCTGGTCAAGCGACCAAGCCTTAGCCCTGGTAGCAACGTTTGAGGATGAAGCAACGCTCACCTACCAGGTCTATACCACCGATACGAAAACCGTTGTCGTTGCCTATACACAACTGCCGTTTGCCATATCTGATGTCATTTTAGAACCAATGTTAACGCGGGCCTTCTAACAGGGTGAATGAATCCAAAATATGATTCAGATCTTTGTTACGTTGGGGATAATTGACAAGCAAACTTGATCCAGAAATAATGTAGACGTTTTTGTCCGTCACAAATATCCGTTGCCGTTGGTGAACGTAAGATGTATCTGCATGTTTTTGGGTATATTCAATATCCAGCACCGTATAGGTATCAAAACGTTTGGTTTTTGACTTGAGTAATTGATAATCAGTAAACTGGGTGGTCAATTGCTGTTGAATATCTTCTAATAACTGTCGCTCATCAATCACCTCTTGCGTTGAATGCGCTCGAACAATGACTCCTACAGCTGTAGATGGTTCGCCTACTACACTAACTCCCACCGTAAATTTTTCGTTCCGTATAGCAAGATCATTATCTTGAGCAATGAAATCCCACGTAACTGGATAACGGAAAGTGAATCCGTTGGTGGTATCTTCGTAGACTTTAGAACTATTGATAAAGTCCTGCTGATCCTTCCAGCGCCAGCCGATGAACAGACCTACTCCTAGCAACAGCGCTAGACCAACGAGAATAATACTATTGCGTGGCACTATAGGAAAACGCTACACTGGCAATATCAACGGCATCATTCATTGTTGTATCGGACAAGATGTAGAATGTGAAGCTGACACTATCATTGGCAGCCAAACTACTGATGGTTGGTTCACAGGTATAACTGGTTGAAGTGGCTGTCGAAGTCGTCACATCACCAGCCCCTCCTAGTGCCGCGCCATTCACCGATGCATCGCAAGCTATTTTTTCACTCGCATTTGTATGACCATCTTTGAGCGCACGTATGATGAACCGGCCACCGGCAGCGTAATCAGCTGGCACGGTAAAGTTGTTACAGATTTGTGAATCTTGATCCTCTGAACTCCCGGTATCATCAAATCGGATGACAAAACCAAGACCATCTGTAGAAGAGTTCACAAAATCTGCTAGGTTATTAGCATCGGTATCATAACCAATATTATCTCCAGCGTTAGTTTCGCAATCAATAAATGATTCAAGCGGGAAAGAAATATATCGAGCCACATTGGCAATATCAGCCGCAGCAATCGTATCATCAAGAATTTCAGCAGTGGCAACCGCGCTCGTGGCAATATCACCGGCCACAATGGTGTCTGCCGCAATGTCAGCAGAAGCCACAGTGCTATCTAAAATTTCTGAAGTAGTCACGGCATCGGCTGCAATATCGGCTGCGGCGATAGTATCGGCGGAGATATCGGCAGTAGCCACAGTACCGTCAAGGATCTCGGTGGTAGTCACAGCGTCAGTAGCAATGTCTCCTGCCAGAATGGTATCAGAGGCAATGTCGGCAGCAGAGATGCTATCATCCAGAATCTCCGTAGTGGTTACTGCGCTGGTAGCGATGTCCGCAGCGACAATAGTATCAGCCGCAATATCAGCCGAGGCTACGGTACTATCAAGTAGTTCAGCAGTGGTGATAGCATCAGTAGCAATGTCGGCAGCGGCGATGGTGTCATCGGTAATTTCACTGGATTCAATGGTTGTACCGAGAGTCGCAGCAAAGACAGTATCGGTTAAGGTTAAGCCGGAACCAGCCGTATAGGTTGTATTTGTATCTGTATCGACGGCTGATAAATCTACCCAAGCAGTACCGGTCCATAAGTATAATTTAGTATCCGCCACATTGTAGTAGATACTGCCACCGGTCAGAGTAGTGGTGTCAAGAGTGGTAATATCAGAGTCTGCAAAATCGATGTTCACTACACCTACTGTATCATCCACAGACAAGTTTCCCTGCACAGTGACGTTACTCTTAAACAAAGCATTCTTCGTAACTTTGAGAAGATCTTTAACGGTTACCTTACCCTTACTGTTTTGGATGTAGCTGGTGACGATCAGTTTTGCCACGCGTAACTTATTGTACGCGGTGGTACTTCCTGCCGCTTGTGCCGTGGTTGGTAGCAGCACTGCAGCCACGAACAGGGATATGAGTAGGAGCGGTAGCAGGACACGTTTATTTTTCTGTGGCATAAGGTTACCTCCAGTATAGAGTGAAATTGCTTAAAAGTCTAACTTGACGCGAGCATTTTGATGCGTTATAGTCGGTAGCGCTCTTTGTTTCATTTGGCCTCATCGTCTAATGGTTAGGACAGTGGCTTTTCAAGCCATTAATCGGGGTTCAATTCCCCGTGAGGCTACATGTATGTCGACAAAAAATCCGGCCCGTGGATTTTAGCCTCCGCAAAGTTACTCTTTGGCACATTAGCCATTAGTTTGAAGCTAATCCCGGCATCGGTTATCGTGCTGGCTTTTGCCATGCACTTTTTTGGTGCCCTCGGATCATTCCCGAAGGCTTATCCTGAACTCAAACAACTCACAAAAAAACAAATCATAAAAATAAGTAGTCTGGGATTAGCGTTAGTCATCACAGATGTCAGTTATTTTTATGCAATTCGAGTGATGGATGTTTCAGTTTCTACGCTGCTGCGTTGGGTGGCACCAGTCTTACTGGGTATTGGTGTATTTGCGATGACTCGACAGTCAGCTAACTATCGGGTGGTCATCGCCACTGTGACAGCCTTTATTGGATTGGGTTTCGTGCTGAGTGGTAAAGGTCTTGATTTTGGTACGGCCAATTTTTATGGCGTAGCGTCTGCCTTTATCTCAGCAGCGAGCGTCGCTGTGTATTGGTATAGTTCCAAACGTGTGCTCCATAGTATATCGCCAATGACTGTCTTGTTCCTGCGGTCAATGGCAGCGTGCCTGGTGTTACTTCCATTTATTGGCTGGCAAGGTCTGGGGAGTAGCTGGTGGCCAGTCATTATATTTGGATTCGTTTATGGTTTTTTTGCCAGTTATCTGGATACCATTGGTATTCAACGTACACCGATCATACTTATTGGTCTCATTGGATATATTGTGCCATTAACTTCAGTGCTGGGTGCTACCCTGCTATTAGGTGAAGAAGTCACGCCGCTGATGGCCATAGGCGGCATTATCGTGCTGGCGAGTGGCTTGTGGGCCCAACGGACATAATATATAATAGGTGCAATGACTCCGCGGAAATCCCAATTCAAAAGCCGCTTAAAAGATCTCGAAGCCGACGAACTGATTCATTCAGATGATTTTTTCGCAGAAACAGACGGCGCGCTAAAATTATCCAGTGCCACCGCCGTCAGCGAAGACGCCTGGATGGCCACACCGGATGGGTATGATGGCCAGCTAGCAGTAGATGTGTACCACGATGATAAGAATGTCTACATCCGCGCCATTATTGGTGGGCTTGATCCCAAGCAACTTGAAGTTCACCTGAATAACGATATGGTCACCATCAAAGGTAAGCGACTCCTACCAGATCTCACCATCAAACCGGAGAATTACTTTATTCAAGAATGTTACTGGGGTGGCTTTTCACGTTCGGTGATTATGCCAGTGGATATCAAAAACGATGCGGTAGAAGCAAAAATTGAACATGGTGTGTTGTTGGTCACATTACCAAAATCCCATCGGCCAAAAAATACGCGCATCCCGGTTAAAGCGGTACGGTAATGGCGCAGACGAAAAAAACCAAGAAATCCAAAACAACCAAAATTGAACCGCCACCAACTGACCAGCCAGTGGTGAAATCTTCTCATGTGCATAAGCTACTGTTAGGCGGCATTGGTGCAGTAATCATTCTTGGTTTATTGGGCGTGATTGGTTATTTCGGATACGAGTATACCTACACGAATAAAATTTATCCTGGTGTCACCATTGCAGCACAACCCGCTTCCGGCTTAGATTACGTGGCAGCCAGTCGCATTGTCAGTAACTATAAGGCACAATTGGAACATGATGGCCTGACATTCACTTTTCAAGACACCATCTTCACCCTCCCCACAGTCAGTGATGATGTGCCCTTGATCGATATTCAAACAGATAACACGGTGCAAGCCGCTTTCGGCGTTGGCCGCGGTGGTGAAGCGCAACAGAATCTTTGGCAAAAACTATCAGCCTTAGTACGCGGCACTGATGAACTACTGCAATACGATATGGCCACAGCTACTATTGTTGATTTACTCGCTGCTGAATTTGATCAATACACCACACCGTATCACAACGCCAATTTCGATACGTCTACTGATCCCATCACCGTGGTACCACATAGTGATGGTACTCAATTTAACTGGTCAGATGTTGTCTCACAGATAGAAACACAAATTAATATACTTGAACCGGTACAGCTTACTTTGCAGCTTGAGGCTGAACCGGCTCCAGTAACCACGACGGCTGCTGAACAACGCATGGCCGAGGCCGAAGCGATTTTGGACTTAGCACCGGTGACATTAACGTATGAAGATAACACCTACAGCATTGCTCGCGACGAATTAGCTGGTTGGCTCACTACGGAACTGACCTTTGATGAAGCAGCCATTCGAACTTCGCTTGATCCCATAGCCGCAGATATTAACATTCCAGTGAAGGAAGGGCGGTTTAGTTTAGATATTGTGAACGACGAGGTCACACTCACTCAATTTGAAGATGGGGCGGATGGTTTAGAAGTCACGTTAGATAAAACCATCACAGCAATCAATCAGGCCGTGCTGACTAATCGTACAGCAACGGTTGAACTGGTTGTCGAAGTAGCCCATCCCAAAGCCACACCAGATAGTCTGAACGACTTGGGCATTAAAGAATTATTGGGAACCGGCATAACGAATTTTGCTGGTAGCCCGGCTAACCGCATTGCCAATATCCGCCGTGGAGCCGATTTGGTGAATGGATTACTCATTGCGCCGGGTGAAACCTTTTCGTTGCTAGATACCTTAAAACCATTTGATGCCGCCAATGGTTGGCTACCGGAATTAGTGATTAAAGGGAATAAGCTTGAGAAAGAATTAGGCGGTGGTTTGTGCCAAATTGGATCAACCTCATTTCGAGCGGCCATGATGTCTGGCCAAGAGATTGTGGAACGGCGTAATCATTCCTGGGCAGTGTCGTATTATAACTACAATGGCAAAGCGGGAGTAGATGCGACCATTTATGATCCCTCACCAGATTTTAAATTCAAAAATACTACAGACCAGTATATCCTGTGGCGCACGCGCATTGAGGGCTATGATATTTATTTTGAACTGTGGGGCACAGATGATGGCCGCAATGGATATTTCACAGAACCAGTGAACTATGGCCATGTCTCACCAGGGCCAACCGAAGAGGTGGTGGATGAAAGTTTAGCGCCGGGTACCCGTAATTGTGCCCAGCATGCCTACACCGGTGTCACTGCATCGTTTGACTATATTATTGAATGGGCCGATGGTACGACTGATACACAAAACTACACGAGTGTGTATAAGGCACAACCGGCCAGATGTTTAGTAGGACCAACAGAAGAAATCACAGAAGACACAGAAGAAGATGCAGAGAGCGTTGAAGAAGATGTAGTGGAAGAGACTGATGATGTAACTGAGGAGGATTCAAATTCAAACTCGAATACGAATTCTTCAAAAAAGAAGAAGAAGGATTAGACCTCTCCCTCGGTCCCTCTCCTTTCAGGAGAGGGAAGTTGGTTTTGAATCGTTTTGATAACTTCGGTCAAGTTGTTGTCTATTTCAGCATTTTTAAATCGTACCACTGTAAAACCATAGTAGCCACTTAAAATTTGGTCATGCTGCGTATCATGATCTTTTTGTTGATCATGAATTGGTCCATCGACTTCAATAATTAATTTCAACTTCAAGCAGCAGAAATCTACGATGTATCGATCAATCGGCCATTGGCGTCGAAATTTTACACCAAATCTACTATTGCCTTTTAATATTTTCCAGAGTATCTGCTCCGACGATGTTGATCGACCTCGTAACTGTTTAGCCATCTGATGTAACTTTTTTTGAAAGTTCACTTCTCTTGGCTTTCTTGTTCGACTTAACATAAAAGCACCCCTTTAAAACCTGGCAGTGCTCTTCAAAGTACATTTAGTATAACTTGCAGTTTCTTGCAAGTGCTCCTCTCTCCTGAAAGGAGAGAGGCAGGGAGAGAGGTCTTAAAAAAAATCCCTACTAGCTGTAGGCAAGAGAACCTTTGGAGGGATGCATAGAGCCGGAGCCTTATGTATCCTACCAGAAGGTTCCCATGCTCGTCGTGCCTACAGGTAGCGGGGACCTTTTGCTTGATTTGTTACCCCACTATAAATAATGAGGAACCGCACAGATTAGCGGATTTTTTCGCTTTTGTCAATACCTGGTTCCACTCCACACATAACCCACACACATGAAGTGTGGGGTTATTTGAAAATTACTGAAGCCTTAGCTATAATTGGCAAGCACATTTAAAGAATAAGCGCGGGTGGTGAAATGGTATACACGTAGCCTTGAGGTGGCTATACCCGTAAGGGTGTGGAGGTTCAAGTCCTCTCNNCACATGAAGTGTGGGGTTATTTGGCTAACCTTAGCGGAACAGTTGTCATACTTTATGGTATATCCCCAGAAAATAGGGGTCTCCGTTGACCATGCTCAAGAACTCCTGTAGTCTTTCCGCTTGTGCGCCAACTCCCGTTAACTGGGGGAAGGCACGCTGCGCAGTGTATCCTCGTTGAGGGTACGGATACCAGCCCTCCCGGGCTAGCTGCACTCTGATGGAGTCATCCAGGGTTCCCTAATTTTGGGGATTTAATTCAACCTGGCTGAAGCTGTTGAAAAGGTATCGAGGTTCATTGCAATCATGCGTTCCACCCTGTTCCTCCTCCTCGCCGGCACCCCCGGCAGCG
>DOSP01000004.1:23976-24101 GCA_003512175.1 Candidatus Kerfeldbacteria bacterium | reverse complement strand
TTACCACCTTTGTGCGAGAAAAAATTAATTTTATCTTTGCGATCTTGGATTGTTTTTTGTAACTGTGCATTTTGGCGTTGCTCGCGTTCAATCTGTGCGCTAATTTCTTCCACCACATCAAAATA
>DOSP01000004.1:23695-23903 GCA_003512175.1 Candidatus Kerfeldbacteria bacterium | reverse complement strand
ATTTCTTCCACCACATCAAAATAATTACCAAGGTACTGTTGAACCGTCTTGGTAAAGACATCTAAATGTAACACACCGTCGGTAAAGGTATTCAAAAAACCAGCATCGTGCGAAATGACTAGGACAGTTTTGTCATAGCCTAGCAAAAAACTAATAAGATGATCGATGCCGGCAGCATCTAAATTATTGGTTGGTTCATCTAATAATA
>DOSP01000004.1:20155-23628 GCA_003512175.1 Candidatus Kerfeldbacteria bacterium | reverse complement strand
ATTGGTTGGTTCATCTAATAATAATATATCCGGCTTTTGAATAAGAGCTTGAGCTAGTAACAACCGGGCCTGTTGACCGCCCGACAGCTGTTTCACGGTCCAATCCAGTGGTAGGGTGAGATTAACTACCTCGAACACTTGAGCAATCCTGCGATCAAGATCATAGATTTCTTCTGGAAATACCCGTTCAAAAAATTGTCGCACGGTTAAGGTCAAACAATCACGCGGCACCACCTGCTGGGCCAAGGCGATGCTGGCATCAGGCAGCCGATGAATGTTTCCAGTAAGCGGTTCGAGTTGCCCAGTGATTAATTTAAACAAGGTACTTTTTCCCGCACCATTTTGGCCCATGATAGTGAATTTTGCATTGGCCCGCACCGAAAAATTCGCTTCCTTCAGAAGGACTGCCTTGTCAGAGTATTGATAGGTGACGTTATTGAACCGAATGGCCACAGGTTGATCAGACATACAGTGGCTCACACTAAATGATTTCCGGCTGGCGGTCAAGCGGTACATCCTGCTTGGCTGGGGCGGTAGGGTTCGAACCTACGAATGGCGGCGCCAAAGGCCGCTGCCTTACCACTTGGCTACGCCCCAAGAGTGACTGGATGAATATACCGACTTTCGGTTGCTCTGTAAAGTCTGTGTTATTTTCCCTCGGATTTACGAGCCACGATCAACAGGGATGGAAATTGAGCATCACCCTGCGGCATCGAACTCAATTCAGTTACAATGTCCTGCTGTTCGATGGTAAAACCAGCCACCGATACTAATTGCACCAATTGATCCTGAGTAAATTGGTGCGGTGGTTCAGTAATGGCTTCTGTAACGCTAGAATGCTGCACCAATTCTGGTGTGTAGAGGAAACAAGCAATGTGTAGAGTACCACTAGGTGCCGATATCCGATGCGCTTCTGTCAAAGCAGCGGCTGGGTCAGCCGTGTGTTCCAAAACGTGTCGCATGGTCACCCGAGTATACGCTTCATCGGCTATGCCTGTGAGTTGTTCTGCGGATAATTGATAGATGTGTAGCTCCGGCCTTGCCACATGCGGGTTACTATCGCAGCCAGCCACCTGCTGTACACCATAGTGATCGCGTAGTTTTGTTAAAAATTGACCGGTATTTGTTCCGACATCAAAAATGCGATCAGTCGTTTGAGGATTGAGCCAACGTATAAACTGTTCCTCCTCACGATCGCGGCGCTGCTCCTGAAAGGTGAGAAGAGCAATACGGCTGCGATCCGCCCGGGACATGCGCCGTTCCGATATAGGCATAGTGTTAGACTTTCAGATAACGGCCAATGGATAACATACTACTGCCAATGGCTAGGATTAACGAAATCACAAACTGGCCCAAGGCAATAATCCAAAAATTACTGGTGAAAAATAGATTCACACTAAAATCGTAGCCGCTAAAAAATGTATTAATGTAGGGTGCGGTACTGAATGTCAGCACAGAGAGCAGGATCATGGCCACTATGCTGGCTAATAACGCATATAGTATTCCTTCTATCACAAAGGGGGTGCGAATAAAGGCATTGGTCGCACCGACAAGTTTCATAATACCCAACTCTTCACGGGTGGAATAAATGGCTACCCGAATCGTGTTATACATCATCACCACCGAGACCAATACAAAAATCAAACTAATGATCAATCCCCCCTGATAAAGTCGTTTAGTGAGATTCGATAAGCGATCAATCACCGTCTGATGATCAGAAAAGTTTTTGTTCTCCACTAACGTATTAAACTGAGATGCTTCAAACTGGGTCATTACCGCTTGATATTGATTCAAGGCATTGGCTTGGACGCTTAAACTAGCTGGTAGCGGATTATCATCTAATTCCGCCAAGGCGGCTTGAATATCAGGATCATCCAAATGACTATCGGTAAATGATTGTAAGGCCTCCGTTTTAGAAATATACCGCACTGCCTTTACTTCTGGAAAAGTTTCCAAAGTCAATTTGGCTTTGAGAATATCGCTTTCATCTGTACCATCTTTAAAATAGAGATCGATATCAACTTTTTCTTCAACCGCTTTGATGGCTTGGCCGGCAAGCAAATTCAAACTGCCGACCAAACTGACGATAAATAACGTCAACGTTAAAATAAACACGGTAATGGCGGAAATCCATAAATTTCGCCAAAAGTGTTGGAGGGCGAATTTAGAAGTGCGCAGAATAGTAACAAACATAGCTATAGGGTATAGCGGCCCGCTTGCTGATCAGACACAATCACACCATCATCAATCGTCACCACCCGACGACGCAGCCGATCAACAATCTCTTTGTTATGGGTGACGAGTAAAATGGTCGTACCTAAGGTGTTAATTTTTAACAGCAATTCAATCACTTCTTGCGCATTGATGGTATCTAAGCTGCCAGTGGGTTCATCTGCCACCAATACTTTTGGCCGATGCACCAGGGCTCGGCCAATCGCCACGCGCTGCTGCTGCCCACCTGACAACTGGTGGGGAAATTTATCGCGCTTCGCTTCTAAACCAACTACTTTCAGCACTTGCGGAACAATCGTATCAATTTTGCGTTGTTCCACACCGCATACTTCCAGAGCAAAGGCAATGTTTTCGTAGACCGTTTTTTTTGGGAGTAATTTGTAATCTTGAAAGACCACACCCACTTGCCTCCGCAACACTGGAATTTCTATTGGTTTGATATCGGTGATATCCCAGCCACCAATCACCACGCGGCCACGAGTAGGACGCTCTTCCGCAATCACCATTTTGGCTAACGTAGTTTTACCAGTACCGGATTGACCAACAATCGACACAAACTCGCCCGGATGGACCATTAAAGACAAATCCCGCGCGGCGTAGGTGTCATCCGAATAGACTTTAGTAACTTTTTTAAATTCAATCATTCAACTAATTGGACAGTGACTTCGACTATACCGGACGAAACATCGGCAATTTGGGCAAATTCTTCCCGTGGGAGATCTACTACCCGCCCTGGAATAAACGGCCCAGTGGAAACAATTGTCGAGTCCACCGTGGCGCCGGAGGCGACATTGGTGACCCGAATGCGACTTCCCATCGGAAAGGAATTGCAGGCGGCTCCTGTCCAATCATACCAGCTGGCAATGCCTTGCACAATGTCACCACTCAGTGGTTTTTCAAACACCGCAATAATGCCTTGTTTCTTTCTGAGTTGACCAGATTGGATGTAGCTGTTGCTGTTATTGCGCTGACGCCGTAGTGGCCTCCACTTATCTTTGCTGGGATCATAATATTTAATCACCGTATCACGCTCCGCATACGTACTGGGGTACGATAAGCCTAACCATAAGGCTTTGTTTAACCGAAATGGTTTGGGCTGATGCATGGAGTAACGATACAGATCAGAAATGGGCTGTTCATCACCGTAATAGTTTTCTGGATGTTTTACTTTATCCAATTTCACTCTGACCTTGTGGACTTGCTTGATGGATTTGGCCGGAACACCCACGCGAGCCGTGCCT
>DOSP01000004.1:19455-20091 GCA_003512175.1 Candidatus Kerfeldbacteria bacterium | reverse complement strand
ACCACGCGAGCCGTGCCCGCCGGATTAATGATCGTATAGCCGGCTTGTAAGGCGTCTCGCCGTAACACGGTTTGCACGGCAAACTCACTTCTGGCCCAGGTGGGCAGGGCAAACAGACACAACATCACACTGGTGAGTAAAAAACGAGACATCAGACGATGGCTTTAATTTCTTCAACTATTTGCCTGGGCACGACGTTCGATTTGACGATGTATCCATTAGCCCCAAGCTGTTCCGCCATTTTCCGATCTTCCGTGCTATCTAAATTGGTCATGACGATCACCGGTACCAGCTCATACCACTTCTGCTGACGTAACCAATGGAGGACTTCAAAGCCTACTCGATCGCTAAAAATCAGCGCATCAGTTTTGGCACCTGGTAAAATCAAATCGAGCAAAATGACGTCTGGTTTGGTACGCTCATCCATCAGCTTTTGCAACAATGTCAGCGCATCCACTTTGTTGGTGGCTGCCATTACCTGACCAATTGACTGCAAGCCGACGCTGTACAATGAGACTAAAGATGGCTCATCTTCAACCAATACAATCTTCAACTGGCTTGACATACAGGGCCAAGCATACTATTTTTACAGGCGTTCGTCAACCCTCCTGCCGATGTAGCTCAGCTGGTAGCCCC
>DOSP01000004.1:19034-19361 GCA_003512175.1 Candidatus Kerfeldbacteria bacterium | reverse complement strand
AACGGGCCGTAGGCCCGGAGGGAGCGACGACATGCACATTACAAATAATGTAAAGATATGTACTACGTCTACTGCTTAAAAAGCATAAAAGATAGTAAGTATTATGTTGGTCAAACTCAAGACGTGCAGAAACGAATATCAGAACATAATGCTGGATTAGTTTCTTCAACAAAACGGAGAATTCCGTTTGAATTAGTTGGGTTTGAACAATATGACACTCGATCTGCAGCCATGTGGAGGGAACATGAGCTGAAGAACAGTGCTCAGAAACGAAAAAAATTTTTCGCTTACTTTGCAAAATAAAAAATGCCCACGTAGCTCAGTTGG
>DOSP01000004.1:16053-18940 GCA_003512175.1 Candidatus Kerfeldbacteria bacterium | reverse complement strand
AACGGTATCGTAAACCGTAGGTTGTCAGTTCAAACCTGACCGTGGGCTCCACGATTTCATATCAATGATCAGGCTACCTGCTAGGGTAGCTGGTAGCCTCCGGCCCGTAGGGAGCAACGGTATCGTAAAGGTACTCCCTACTCAACCAATGTTGTTGGATCAATCAACCGTTTCACTGAGTCGCGCTCAGCTAGGGTTGTGATGTAATCGTCTAGCGAAAATTTGATCAAGATGTGGCGAGCATGTACCTGTTCTTCTTCGGTATCGGTTGCGTCCTTGCGTTCAATCAACTGAATCAAATGGAAGCCAAAATCGGTTTGCACGATATCTGACACTTGATTGGGTTCGGTTAACGCGAAGGCGGCATCTTCGAATTCTGGGACCATCACACCGCGGCTAAACCAATCTAAGTCGCCCCCATTCACGGCTGAACCGTCTTCACTGTATTGGGTGGCCAACTCGGCAAATTGACTAGGATCAGCTTGCACTTGTGTCTGCAGGTCGAGAATAGCTTGGCGAGATGAACCCATAAAGGCTTCGTCGTTGGTTTCCAATAATTTGGTTTGTAATTCATCACGCAACACCAATTCACGCACTACTTTTTGCTTAAACTCATCAACTGTCCAGCCATATAAATCCTCTAGAGTGCTGGCGACCTGTTCTTCGTCACCGCCCACTTGGCTCAAAATGGCATCCTCGTACAACGCGTCCACTTCTTCAGGTGTAGCTTCAATCCCCTGTTCTAAAGCCAATTGTTCAAGAATCGCCACTTGAATCAACCGAGTATATTCTTCATCAGCAATTTCTGCTGGAGTTGGTAATGTGCCTAAGTCCGCGATCAGCGCCGTATCATCGGAAAACTGCTCAGTAATCGCCACCGCTTCATCAATACTCGTATTCACTTCACTATAGCGCAGCCATTCGCCATTCACTATGGCAGCCGGGTACGGAAACCACTGTGTCAGTTTATCCGTAAAGGCATTACGACTGGCTTGTGAATAGAGCACTATACCAGTGTAGACAAAGGGTACTAACACTAAGAGTACCAATGCCACAATCCCCCAAACCATAAACTTCTTCATTTTACGTTGAGCCATTTCAGGGGTAACTTCAGGCGTAATAGTTGGGGTTAATTCAGTTTGGTCCATATCGCTAACTGTTTAGTTAAAAAAATAATCTTGCCACTTTTGGATAGTACTCCGCTCGTCAGCATCTGTCGAGCGTGTATCAGCGGTTGCCGTACTATTGGTTGTATCCGCAGTTTGATCCGGCAATACCACCATCGTCTCACCTACCGCGCTCAAGCCCAGTTTGGTACGAGCTTCTTTCTCTTGAAAAGACGATGAATTAAAATACTGAATCATTTGATTCAACTCCGAGTTATGAGCCTCGAGCCCAGCAATCTCACTTTCCAGTGCTTCAATTTGCTGATGGATCTGAATTTTACGAATGATCTCCTTGGTCAAGGCTACGCCGAGTACCACAATACCCAGACCAACCATCACGGTAAAGGCTCGCGTACTCACCGCCGTGCGCCACTGCTGTTGCGCCGTAGAACGTTTAACAGAGCTTTTCGACATATTCGGCTAGTATATCACGAACTTTTTCTGGCTGATAGACGTGCTGCAGCTCGATACGATCGCCCGTTGTACTGAATATGACAACTGAACCATAATGCAAAGCCGTGGCTAACACACCGCGTTGACTAAATTGCACATCATCTACCCCCGACCAGGGTAGTTCTTTGACTGTTTTGGTAAACAAACCAGGGCGCTGCACATCGATGCAGCGTCGATCGGTAACGATGACAATTTCGTAATACCATAACCACACCCTTCGGGAAAAAAAGAAAATCACAAGCACCAAACTCACAAACCATAGAGCTATACCAACGGGGCCTCGACTCAACAAATAATATGAGAAAAACATCAGCCCAAAGTAACCGGCTCCGGCACTAGCCAACCAGGGAAGTTGCATGATAAGATACTCCCTGATCACTAAGCTGATCCGTTCCCCTGATTTTAATTGAATAATGTGTTCTGGTCGACGCATATGCATCACAAAGTTATTCGCCGCATTTGGATAGTTGTCTGCATTGTCATGTTACTGATGATGGTACTGTTTACTATACTGCCGGGGTTACAATACTAGCACGCTCCGATCGAGCAGCACCAACATAACGCCCAAGCCGGCCATAATCGATGCGATAATCCAGAAGCGCATCACTATTTTTGGTTCCGGCCAATGCAACGCTTCAAGATGATGGTGCAACGGAGCCGACAGGAATATTTTTTTCTTGAATACCCGTTTACTCACCATTTGTACTAGGGCTGAAGCCGTTTCTAAGGCAAACACCAGACCAATAATTGGTAAAAACAAGGCATAGTTGGTGAGCATGGCAATAATACCCAAGGTGACACCCAGGGCCATTGCTCCCGTATCACCCATAAAAAAACGAGCCGGAAAAATATTGAACCACAAAAATGCCAACAGTGCGCCAATGATCACTCCACAAAATACTGCCAAATCATACCGCCCCAACGCAAAGGCAATTACCCCATAGGCCAGATAGGCTACCACTAAGCTCCCACCGGCTAAGCCATCTAAACCATCGGTTTCATTGACCGAAAAACTGGTCGCGACAATCACTAAGATAAAAAATGGAATATACCACCAGCCAATTGAATAGTTCCCAAAAAACGGCACATGCAACACATCCCAATCGAGTTTGAAATAAAACCAAGCCGCGCCCACCAACGCAATGGCGGCGTAAATCAATAAACGATGACGCATCCGTAAACCGCCGCCATGCGAACCACGCTTACGCACATTAAACATATCATCCACCAACCCAACCATGGCCGAAGCGATCAATGCCCCTAACGGT
>DOSP01000004.1:8574-15974 GCA_003512175.1 Candidatus Kerfeldbacteria bacterium | reverse complement strand
CCCTAACGGTAATAACGTTTCGGCGCGCGATAAAAAGCTATAAGGTGTAAAACTGGCTAAGCCGATCACGACCAGCATGGCCCCCCACACCAATATGCCGCCCATGGTGGGGGTACCTAACTTAGCGGCATGCAATTTGGCATAGATCGGCGCTTCCTGGGCATCGCGGATTTGTTTCCCTAATTTATAGCGGTACAAAAAATGAGTGAGCAGTGGCGTGCCCAATACCGCAATGGTAAAAGCCAACGTGGAGAGGAAAATAATCCGAATCAGCTCTTCAACCATAATCAAGTGCGATTCACCGCAATCACCAAGGCCGTGGCGGTAATAAGAATAGTCTGTACAAATAAAGCCAAGCTGGCAGCCACATAGGTGAGAAACCGATCACGTTGCCATAACCAACTGGCCGCACCATAGTTGAGGGCAATCACCACCAGCCCAAACACCGGCAACACCAGTAAGTCAACCCATGTGCCAAAGCCGTCTGGCCCAAAGAAAATATTATAATGCAAAATGACGGTTGGCACGGACCGATCAACCAACCAGAAAATCATCAGCCAAATTGCCGCGTTACACAACACGGCAGCACTGATACTGACCGTCATGAGGCGTTGAAAGGAAGTCATTACAATGACAATATACCATTTCTGTGTTATAATCAAGCCCATGATTCACCCCAATCGGGTCAAAAGTGTCTTGCTCGCAGAAAAAGCCTTATCGGAAAAAACGATTGACGATTTTATCACGAAAGCGCAACGCAAAGATGCCAATTTGTTGACGTTTTTGATTAACCAGAAAGTGATCGGCGAGCAACAGCTGTATGACATCCTGGCGAAATCATTTGGTGTCCAATTTATTGATCTGCGCAATTTCGCATTAACCGACGAGGTGCGTAAGCTCTTGCCGGAATCGATTGTGCAAACGCACGAGGTGGTGGTGTTCCAACGGGATGATGCCGCTCATGTGCTGAAAATCGCTACGACAGACCCGGATGATTTGCAAACCATTGATTTTATTCGTAAAAAAACTGGTTACGCCGTGCAGGTTTTTCTGACGAACCCGGAAAGTATTGCCAATGTGGTACGACAATACCATAGCCATATTGAACAAGAATTTGCCTCGTTTCAACAACCACTCGAGCAAGGTGGCCAACTGTCTGCGGCGGAAATCGCCCGTGACATTCCAATTATCAAAATGCTTGATACGGTGTTGGACTATGCCGTGTTTCAAAATGCCTCGGATATCCACATTGAACCAGCCGATGTACAAGTGATCATTCGTTTTCGGATTGATGGAGTCCTACGTGACGTGATGTCTCTACCGAAGTCTGTTCAGGCGGGTTTGATTGCGCGCATTAAGGTTCTAGCCAATTTGAAATTGGATGAGCACCGTTTGCCCCAAGATGGTCGGATTACCATCAATGTAGATCCGGGGAAAGTTGCCGTGCGGGTATCTATTTTACCGGTGTATGATGGCGAAAAGGTGGTGATGCGGATTTTGGATGAATCAAAAAATGTGTTGACGTTAGAGCAACTTGGGTTTAACGATGTCGCTCTGGCGATGGTGAAACGACACATTGCTAAACCGCATGGCATGATTTTGGCATCTGGCCCAACCGGTTCAGGCAAAACCACTACCCTTTATACCATTCTCAACATTTTGAATACGCCAGAAGTAAATATTTCTACCGTCGAAGATCCCATTGAGTATCGCATGGTGCGGGTGAATCAAAGTCAAATTAATCCCAAAATTGGTTTTACATTTGCATCTGGTTTACGCTCACTGCTGCGGCAGGATCCCAATATCATCATGGTCGGTGAGATTCGGGATCGGGAAACGGCTGAAATTGCCGCCCACGCTGCTATGACCGGGCACTTGGTGTTATCGTCGATTCATACCAATGATGCAGTCAGTACCGTGATGCGCCTAAGTGAAATGGATGTACCAAATTTTTTGATTGCTTCTACCGTCAACTTGGTGATTGCGCAACGGCTGGTACGTAAAATTTGTCCACACTGCGTACAGAGTTATACGCTGACTGATCCGCAAGTGGATGACATTAAGAAACAGTATGACCTGGAACAGATCATGGCCGGCTTTGCGAAATTAAAAGAAGATCTGTCCGAAGTACATAGCCTGAAAGACATCACCTTCTTCCGCGGAGTAGGTTGCGCGCGTTGTTTCGACACGGGGTATAAAGGGCGGTTAGGAGTCTACGAAATTTTTGAGATGACGGCCGCCGCCAGCCAACTAATTCTGCAGAAGCAGCCGAAGACCGCTATATTCACCCAAGCCATGAACGATGGTATGATTACCATTGTGCAGGATGCCTTTGTGAAAGCGAAGCGAGGTTTAACCACTATTGAAGAAATTCTCCGTGTCACTAAAGAATAAAATCACTTTTCAGCTGACGTCGATCCCCATGGTGGATAAAATCATCTTCGTGCAGAATTTGGCGTTGATGGTGAAAACTGGTTTCTCGATCGGTGATGCCCTACTGACGTTGAGCCAACAAATTCATCGAAAACAATTTGCCAAGGTCATTTTGGATTTACATCAGGGCGTCGTCAAAGGGGAAAGTTTTGCTGATGCCTTGCGGGCTCATCCAGCTGTGTTTGATGAACTGTTCGTGAATATGGTAGCTGCCGGTGAAACCAGTGGCAATTTAGAACAAACGTTGTTTCAGTTAGCGAACCAAATGAAAAAATCATATGCTTTGCATAAAAAAATTCGCAACGCCATGATTTATCCAACCTTGATTCTAACCGTGATGATTGTGGTTGGGATCGGTATGTTTATCTTTGTCGTACCACGCATACTTGACCTCTACACCAGTAGCGGCTACACCCTACCGTTACCCACGCGCATTATTTTAGCGATTAGTAACTTTGTGAAATATAACGGAATTTTACTCGGCAGTATCGCTGGCGTATTAGCGATTGGTGGCGTGGCGTTGTTGCGCACAGAATCTGGCAAATATATTTGGCATCGCCTGGTTTTACACATACCCATTGCCGGGAAGATTATTAAACGGATTCAAATTGCCCGTTTAAGCCGGGTATTGAATTCGCTACTGGCCACTGATATCCCCATCGTCAAGAGCTTTCAAATTATTGCTAACACGTTGGGTAATCGCGTGTATCGGCGACACCTGCAACACGCCAGTCAGCAGTTGGCCAAAGGCGATTCGCTGTACAGCGTTTTGAGTACGCGGCCGGATCTGTTTGAACCAGTCGTCTCCCAGATGATCAAGGTGGGTGAAGAAGCTGGCGTATTAGATGTCATGACCAACGAAATTGCCACGTTCTATGAAGATGAGGTAGATTCAACCATGGCCAATCTTACGGTGATTATTGAACCAGTCTTAATGGTGATTATTGGTAGCGGTGTAGCCTTTCTGGCGGTCGCCATTGTTTTACCAATTTATTCACTGGTGGATGAAATCTAATCGGCCCGGTTTTAACCTGACAGAAGCGGTGGTGGCCACAGCCATTCTGTTGCTGTTCGCCTTATCGTTGTATGGCTTGATGGTGGGAGCGTTGAAAATGATTAATGATGATCAAAATCGCAGTGTAGCCTTGGGGATCGCCCGCAAGAAAATTGAACTGATAAAAAATTTACCCTACGACAGCGTGGGTACAGTAGGCGGCGTACCATCTGGCACCATTGAACAAAGTGAAACCGAAGAACTGAATAATGTCACCTATACGATTAATACAAATATCAAATATGTCGATGATGATTTTGATGACCTCGCACCAACGGATACATTGAATACAGATTATAAAAAAGTGCGGGTGCGAGTATCGTGGAGCCAGGGTGACATAGATAATCCGGTAGTACTCGTCACGAACATTGTACCCGCCACCATTGAAAGTACATCCAGCGGTGGCACGCTGTGGATTGAAGTGTTTGATCCTACATCGGATCCAATCGAGCCAGTGCGTGATGCGACGGTTTCGATAGAGGCGCCAACCGTCGATCCACCGGTTTCGACCACGGGCGAAACAGATGAAAATGGCCGGCTGATTTTACCCGGTATGACCCCAGGCATTGAGGCGTATGAAATTGTCGTCACCAAAACAAATTATAATAGCGACCAAACCTATGATCGTACCGAAGCTAACCCAAACCCCGATCCACCACACTTAAACGTGGTGGCTGGTGAAGTGACCCAAGAATATTTTGAACTGTCTCGCTTGGTGAATTTGCTTGGTATTCAGCTTCGACGACGCGACGATAACATCCATGTAGTGATCCCTTTTCGCATTCATGGAGAACAAACCCAGGGTACAGATACTTCTGGCCAACCCATTTATGTGTATGATGAAACGTTGACTCCAAACGAGGGTGGTAATGCCGAATTACATGACATGCCAGCCGATAGCTACACTATTTTGATTGATGCGTTGGAAACGAACTATGTCTTAGCTGGCTATGACCATGTGTTACCGTACGCTGCTGCACCATTATCGTCAGAAAACATCACCATTTATCTGGCAGACTACGTCCCCTACACCGCCTTGCTCAATGTGCGTGACAGCAACAATGTGCCCATTGCGGATGCAACAGTACAACTGAATGACGATACTCAAGTGACTGATGTGAATGGACAAGTATTCTACACGCCGCTGGTGGCTGATACCTATACACTCACCATTACGGCCACGGGCTATACCACTTACTCGGGAACAGTGATTGTCAACGGCAATGAAGAACAAACCTTTATTCTATAAATTATGTCCTCTACGACTGGCTTTACTATGATTGAAGCGGTGGTGACCATCGCCATTGGTACGATTGTGATTGCTGGAATTGTTGGTTTCATGATTGAAGCCGGGCGGCTGCAAACCTTTATTTCGGAACAATCGGAAGCTATTGAAACGGCCAATGATGCCACCACCTTGATGACCGAAGCATTACGTGAAACCATCGACGGAGCCGATGGTTCGTATGCCCTGGAGGTGACTGATGACAATACCATGACGTTTTATTCTGATGTGGATGCGGATGCCAGTGCTGAACAGATTATCTATGCTCTGGTCGGTACCGATATTATTCAGAGCATTACGGAACCAACCGACGCTCCGGCTGAATATCTCCCGGAAAATCTCACCAACAAAACTATCGCCACTGGCATTGTCAATGGAACGTACACCGGCACACCAATTTTTTCCTACTATGATTTGAATAATGCCGAACTGACAGAACCCATTGACCTAGCCGCGGTGACATTGGTAAAACTGCACCTGGATGTGAATGTCGACCCAAATCGCGTACCGGATACCCACACCATTGAAACCTATATTCAATTACGAAACCTCAATGATAACCTCTAAACAACCTGGCTATATCTTAGTCACCCTGATTGTGTTCGGTGCCATGCTCATTATGGTGATTGGCGCCATTGTCAATTTGTTGATTCTGCAACATCGCACTGTGCAACGGTCGGTGGCATCGGAGAGTGCGTTACAAATTGCGGAAGCCGGTGCCAATTATTACCGCTGGGTACTGGCGCATGATCCAGAAAACTATACGGGCGCTGACCAAGATTACTACAATGCCAATGGCGACAATATCGGCCATTATCTGGTGACGGTCACAGGACCAACCGATGGATCGACGGTGGTCACTATTGAATCAACGGCTTGGACACACGAGTATCCCCTGTTGCAACGTACGCTACGTGTCCGCTATGGCAAACCATCCTACGCTGAATACGCCTTCCTGACCAACAGTAATGTCTGGTTCGGGCCGGGTGAAGAAGTGCATGGACGGTTGCATTCTAATGGCGGTATTCGGATGGATGGTATAGTGGACTCGCTGGCCACCTCAATTAAGGAAACCTATATTTGTGGTCCAGAGCATGGCTGTGCTGATGAAGAAAAACCAGGCATCTGGGGTGATGGTGAAGATCCCGCTCTATGGAGTTTCCCTATTGCCGATGCTATCGATTTCGATTCGATCTCATTAGATTTCGAAGATATGGAAACAGCGGCCGGTGAAGACGGCATACTGTTTGATAACATTGGTGGGAAAGGCGTCCATATTGTGTTCAATAGTGACGGCACCTTTACGGCGTATAAAGTGACTTCTTTGCAAAGTAACGTCTGGGGACATGACGGCACCAGCTGGACGTATGAATCGAATGACATTAAAAATGAAACTACCATTTCCGGTTATGTCAACCACGCTTTACCAGATAATGGCATTATTTTTGTGGATGATCAGACCTGGGTATCTGGCCAGGTAAACGGCCGAGTGACCGTGGCAGCGGCCCATTTACCAGAAAGTGATGGCATTACCCGCGACATTATTATTGATGATGACGTCACCTATTACCCGGATCGCGCCAGTGGGTCGGTACTTGGTGTAATGGCCCAAGAAGATATATTAGTCCCGTTATACGCGCCAGCTGATCTGGTAGTGGATGCTGCCTTGCTTGGCCAAAACGGACAAGTGATGCGCTATTATTACCCAGCCTCGTATTATCCAGCCGATGCGGTGAAAACCCACATTGAAACCTATGGTACCTTGGTGACGAATGATCTCTGGACATGGAGTTGGGTAGACGGTTCTGGTACAATTATCTCAGGGTACCAAACCACTTCAACAAATTATGACCCAGATCTGTATTACGCTCCACCACCCTACTTTCCGACCCAAGATGACTACACCTTTATTTCCTGGGAAGAAGTAAACCAATGATCCGACAAGTTGCAACTGGAATTGATGTCAGTGATCGCAAATTGCGCTTGGTTCGCGTACAAAAAAACTATCGGAATACACAGCTGTTAGCGTTTGCTGAACTCGACTTGCCGGCGGGCATACTGCAAAGTGGGGTGATTGTACAACCGCCGCAATTTGTGCAAGCGCTGAAAGAATTGCCGAAACGTGTGGCTGGTTCGCACTGGGCTACGCGAGGCGTGCACGTGGGTTTGCCAGAACAAATTTCCTTCATGACTACCCTGTCACTCGACTCCACCAATAAAGAGCAGGTCGAAACTGCTGCCAAACGTAGCCTCCCATTACAAGATAGCGAGATGTACTTTGATATCGCTGTCTCACGTACCAATAAGGTGGCCAGCATTGCGGCTGCTCGACGCGATTTGATTGACGTGCTCCTGGCACAATTTGATGCGGCCAATTACGAAGTGATAGGCATCCATGTAGAATCGGAGGCCTTGGCGGAAGCACTCCTCCCCACACCATTAGCGAAAGCGCCGATTAGTCTGATTATTGATCTGGGGAGCGCCCGCACGACTATCGCCTTTGTAGCCCATGGAGCGGTCTATTTTACGGTAAGTTATCCGAGTGTGATCAGTGCCGCCGGTGTAGACCAACAGCATTTGGCCGGTGCCACGCAACAAGCAGTGACCTATGTGCGCGAACATTTTTCT
>DOSP01000004.1:0-8504 GCA_003512175.1 Candidatus Kerfeldbacteria bacterium | reverse complement strand
TATGTGCGCGAACATTTTTCTGGGGTGGGCGCTCTTGCTCAAATCATCTTGTGTGGGAGTGGTGCTAATCTCCCGCAGCTGGATCAGTGGCTCGGTCAGCTGGTGCAAATTCCCACGCAAATAGGAAATGCCCTGTTACATATCAAGCCAAATCATATGAGTAAAAAAATGAGCCAATCCACGCAGTTTGCTACCGCCATTGGCTTAGCTCTGGCCGCATAATCTATGCTCAATATTTTGCCCACCAATCGTAAACAAGCCTTGCGCCGCCACTCCATCATGCAGCAGATCCGCTTTTTGGTGAGTATTGCGGTCGTGGCGACAAGCATTTCCGTAGTGATGCTGTTTGCCTCCGATTGGCTACTGCAACGCTGGCTGAAAGATATTACGGTTGAAACAAAATCGGATATTATCTCAACAGATGAACGATCCGCTTTGCAGCTCATCGTCAGTGACATAGTGAAACTGGTGAATCAAGCTGAGCCAATTATCACTCAACAACCCCAACCGCTGTATGATGTGACGATTATTCTTGGACCAACGCCAACTGATATCAAGCTGCATGAGTATCAGATAGACTACACTGAACATGAACTCAGCCTGACCGGTACGGCCGATACGCGTGATGCCTTAGTGGCGTATCAACAGATTGTGCGCGACATTTCTGGAGTTTCTGCCGTCTTTCTGCCATTGAACAATATCACGAATAAAGAAAATATCTCATTTACTCTTCAGGCCACCTATGAAACTGCCCCAGTGGAAAAAACTGAATAGAAATAGCTGGTTCATTATCGTGGCCGCGCTGTTGATTGTGGCGGTGTGGATTAGTGTGATTGTGCCGGCCATTGGTCGTTTACAGCAAACAGTGCAGACAATTGCCGATGCGCAAACGACACAGTCCAGTAGTGTTCAAGCTACTGCTAATTTAATTTCCGCCTTACAACATAAATCAGAACTCACCGAAGACATTGCCACCCTCAACCATGTATTTGTGGACCGGTCTAATCCAATCGTCTTCGTCAGTCGGTTTGAGGAGCTGGCAGCGGATTACGATGTGACCCTTGATTTAGACATTGAGCAACCCACCGTCAGTACTGCCACAACACCGGTCACACCAGCCCGTCTTGGCATTCGGGCATTTGGCAACTGGGCAAATATTCTTGATTTCATGAATGCCATCTATGCTGAGCCGCTGGCGTTGACGACGGAACAGTTCAGCATTACCACCCCATCAGATACGGCGGATGTTGTGCACGTTTCAATTGATGCCTTAACCTATTGGCACTAATCACATGAATTTCAACCGTTCCATTCGTAAATTGATCGTTCCCATCTGCACGGTGGCTATCTTATCCAGTTGCTTGGCCTTAGCTTGGCAACTGTATAGCATTGCCTATGTGCCCCTGTTTCGTGATGTCACCACAGTGATCACGGCCGATGATTATACAATTCCACAGGCGAAATTGGAAGTTGTCTTAGACCAATTGGAAAAAAAGACGACGGTAACAGTGGATGTTTCTCAGTTGCGCAATCCGTTTGTGCGGGAAACTACTCAACCGTAAAATTATCTCCGATACAGATAAAGCGACATCTGTTTGGGCGTAGGTTTATCCTTTGTGATCGCCTCCCAACCATGAATCGGAAACGCGTAAGACACCACCCGCGTGCCTGGTTTGAGTTCACGTTCTAACTTATCGCGCAGTTTTTGTTGAATAGTTTTGGGCATACCGAAGATATAAATCACGTCGGCATCCGAGATATCGAGATGAAATAAATTGCCTAATTTAAATCGGGCAGAACTAGAAAAAAGTAATTTCTTTATCTGACAGAACAGATAGAGTGGCCAGGCAATTTCAATGCCGGTGGCGTGGGCACCAAGCTTGGCTGCCGCAAACACCGCTTTGCCATCACCGCAACCTAAATCGTAAAACACTTCACCCGGTTTTAATGCGGCTAACTGTAACGCCCGATCTACATCGGCTCGCCAGGTAGGCACCCACGGCGCAAATGATATCCCTGCAATGGCCAGCGGAATCAACCCAGCTAAAAGAATCCCTAAGACAACCCAGCTCCAACTCACATGCGTTCTGCCGGATAAATCTTTAATTCGCCGCCGGCTTGCAATTCAATGACATCACGCCGTTTCACTTCGCCTTTTAACAACAGTTCAGCAATACCATCTTCCACCCGATTTTGAATCAGCCGTCGCAATGGCCGAGCACCAAACTGTGGATGATAGCCTTGTTTCACCAATTCCACTACAGCATCGGTGGTCCAGCGCAAGGTTAACCCTTTAGGTGCCAACTGCTGCCCGAGTTTCCGGAGCAGCAATTCGCAGACTTGAAACAATTCATGAGGTTCGAGCGGTGTGAAGATAGCAACGTGGTCAAAGCGATTTAATAATTCTACCTTGAAGAATTTTTGTAAGGTACCATCTTCCATCAGTTGATCACGAATATCATCATGCGTCCGTCCAGCTTGATACAATTGTTGAATTTCATTGGTGGCCGCATTCGAGGTGGCAATCACCATGGCATTGGTAAAATCAGCGGTCCGACCTTGGCTATCGGTTAAGCGACCATCGTCCAACACTTGTAAAAACACGTTATGCACCTCTGGACTAGCCTTCTCAAATTCATCCAGCAGCACAATCGCAAAGGGCATTTGTCGAATGGCTTCCGGCAGTAAAACAAATAGTTTTTCTAGCGCATTCGCATCTTGATACTCCGACATGTCTAAACGAATCATGCGGTCACTGGCGCCAAAATAGGTTTCAGCAATGGCCTTCGCGGTTTCAGTCTTGCCCACGCCGGTTGGACCCATGAACAAAAATGACGCAATCGGCCGCGTGGTATCGCGCACGTCTTCCCGAGAGCGACGCAAAGCTCGAGCAATCGCGGTGACGGCTTCATCTTGGCCAATCACCCGTTCGTGTAGTGTTTGATCAAGCAATAAGAGTTTCTGGGCTTCGGTTTCGGTTAGACTGGTGACAGACACATTGGTTTTTTCGGCAACTACTTCCGCGACATGCTCACGCGTCACCAGCGTTGTCCCTTGCGCTCGTTCACGGGCCAAAATCGCGGCTTCCTCCATCACCGCAATAGCTTTCGCTGGCAGGTGGCGATCTTTAATAAACCGTTCCGTCAAATCCACACAGGCGGCTAACGCGGCATAGGTGAAATACACTCGATATTTGCTTTCCACAAACGGAGCCCGACCCTCTAATACTAAAATGGCACTATCGCGACTGAGTTCTGACACACGCACCACCTGAAAACGCCGCACAAAGGCCTCTTGCCGTTCAATATATTGTTGGTATTCCTTGGTGGTCGTCGTGCCGATCACTTTGATATAGCCCTGGGAAATATAGTTCATCAGAATCTTACCGATATCAATGCTGGAACCAGTCGAGCCGGCTCCCAATAAGGTATGTAAATCTTCAATACACCAAATCACGTTGCCAGCCATGATAATCTCCCGAATCAACTGTTCCATCTTTTGTTCGATGCCACCGGCCGCGCCACCACCGGCCACAATCGCACCGGGATCAGTGACGACCAATCGTTTATCTTGCAACGACAGCGGCACGTCTTCTGCCGTCATTAACGCGGCAATGCCTTCTAAAATAGTGGNNCACCGGGATCAGTTACGACCAATCGCTTATCCTGTAGTGGACCAGGAACATCTTCGGCAGTCATCAGTTCAGCAATCCCCTCCAAAATCGTCGTCTTCCCCACTCCGGCATCACCTAATAGCAAGACACTGCTATTGCCTTCCTGCAAAATACGGAACGCCTCGGCAATTTCGTGATCTCGGCCAATGGCTGGCATAAAGTGATTACTGCGCGCCTGCAGCGTATAATCATAGGAAATGCTATCGAGCAATTTGGTGGGGCGAGCGGTCATGGCCCGATTCATCGTTGTCTTTGGTTTGCTACGCGACAAACTGCGGCGTCGACGTTCACGAGCCAATAAATCGTGCACCACATTACCCCAATGCACCACGTGGCGCAACTCGGCTAACGTCACCCCATGATCTTCCAATAACGCAATTAACCAAGTATCGCTCATCACCGCTCCCACAAATAATTCCAGCGGGCCAATGTGTTGACGGTGGTTCAGCCGAGCTTCGCTATAGGCCAGTAACAAGCCGGTTTGGTAGCGACTATTGTGTTGCTCATCTTGCCGGTGGGCTACACGCTCACAGCCAGCTTTCACATCGGGTAAATACAATTCTAAACGAAACAGAGCCGATTGCACCTCGGGATAATCAATCAGGCTGTACGCTAAGTGGGCAGGTGTCAGTTGTTGTTTCCAATTCGTCGCCAAGCGCTCGGCGTGCTCTAAGCTGCGTCGTCCATCAGCTGACACGGTTTTGTCGGCTCGTACACCCACTTTTGCGACTATGGCCATTGCCGCTGGCCACTGTGGTCTGGGCTGCGGACTGAGGGCGCGCAACCGGCGGAAAGGCCTAATCACTTGGCTACGATTCAGCTCTGCTACCACCCGATAGTACAATTCCAAGTCAGCCAGAACGGATATCCAAAAAAGCAAACGATTCCACGACCATCCTTGAATGAATTCGGTATAGGCGAATGGGTTATCGAGGAGTTCAAGTAATAACGGATAGACCGCGGCAATACCAACAATGCCAATCACCATCAAGGTAAGATCATATCCATAGCCCAGCCAGCGGTACACCGTGCGCGATACCTGTTTGGTTTGGCCAGCAAACGCACTCGGCCAGCTGACGATATCATCATCCACAAACCCAAGATTGGCGTAGTGACCCTGACACGTACTACAGCGCACTGGTTGATCTGCCAGGGTGCGGACAAAGCCGAAACCATCACACTGTGGGCAATGGACTATAATAGGTTCTGCCATAGTAGGCCTCCCAGTTGATAAACAATATTTCCCACCACTACAATCGGTACACATAACCATACCACTAAAAGAATGCATCGTCCCACAATATATAAAACTGTCATCACGAGAATGATGACTAGTTGTACTAGTCGAACAGAAAAACTAATTAACCGGCTCCAGATATCATTGTACCCATACATCGGAACAAATAAATATTTGGTGAGTGTTGGTAAATACAATGATCGCGAAAAAGCTTTAATTTGATCACGAATCTGATGAATCAGATTCATCAAGCCGCTACTGTACCACCAAATGAATAGCATAGTTAATCAAACTGCAGATATGGCCCCAAGATCAGTAAACCACTGAACGCCACGGCATGATAGATCAGCCACCATTCGCTGTAGCCAAATACACCAGCTAAGATCGTGCCAAGTACACCAATCAGTTCTAACAGTGTCCAAGCTACCAGCTCTTGGGCAAACACGTACTTGAACGACACAGCTAAGAGGCCAAGCACACCAGCACAGGCTGCTACAATTGGTTTGAAGACTGCCGGGATGGTCACATCCACAAATACGGCTGTCGGTTGGACAATATAGAGCACAGCCGCCAGACCAGCCATCACAGACAAGCTGATACCCCACAGCACGTAATAACGTGTCATGTTGTGTGGGTTAATGACCGTCATAGCGTACAGGTGTAGGCTGTCGCAACGTAATGGATCATTAACACCATAGAGATACTCATCACTATCGTCACCGCTACCAAGACAGAGACGTGTCGACGATGGTGTTCGTAGAGATTATAGGCTTCTAACATTAGACCGGTAGCTAACGTGGCCACGCCACCATACCCGAGACGAGCCGCCCCAAGCAAAAGTTGATTGGCACAGACATGGGTAAATATGGGGAAGAGCATCATCCCAAACACAACGCTCACTACAGCCATACCAAGGAAAATAAAAATGATGGCTACCGCGGTATCAAGCTTATATTTTGTTTGATAATGTGTCATATAAATCAACTGCATTATAGCACAATTACCGATGGAACGACCAATGAATCGTCAAGATAGCTGACTGTTTGGCTCTGGATACTCAAACCGGTGGATGTGCCACCATCTAAATTTAAGGCACTGACGATCACTGGGTCGCTGAGCTCAGCTAAGGCAGCAGATAATTCTGTCAGCGTGAAGACACCATATTCACACACAATGAGATACACCAGACCATTGGCATCGGTGGCCACAACCGACCGTTGAGCTGTATCCTGTGAAGCGGAAGCGACATTCGCCTCGCCATTCTTTACTAAGACCGGATAGGATTGGATGCCTGTCGTGGTGAGTAATGCTGGATCGGTGGTAATTATCCACTCACCCTGATATTGGGTAAACACTCCGGTTTCACCAGAGAGCAACGGCCCAATAGCGGTGCCATCAGTCATGGTTCGGCTGACAAGGCTGTACTGCTCATCAAAATAACCACCATTGATCACCACAGCAGCGTCCAACTGCTCCCTCCATTCACTCACGGTTTTTGGTGCGGTTTCGTCAACCTGTACAAACACTTTGGTTTGTCTGGGATCGATACGGACGATATTGAACAGTTCGTCATCAACAAACATCTGTTTAAAATCAATTCCCTGACTGACTGATGTCCAATCCGCATACTGAATAGTTGGTTGGATAATCGGATTATTCACGCTATTGACGTTGGATAAATCAACCGTCCATTCGGATGTACAGCCCGCTACGGTCACGAGTAATAAAATTAAATATGTTTTCATGGTCGTTGGAGATGTTGTCGAATGGTGTCCATCAATTCTATATAAAAAGAGACATTATGTATAGCGGCTAAGCGCAGACCGAGCGGCTCACTCACACTAAACAGATGGCGCACATAGGCCCGGCTATAACCAGACGTACAGGTGGCACAACGACACAGTGGATCTAACGGTGATTGATCAGTTTTGTATTCGCTACTGGTCACATTGATTTTCCGATACGCTACGTTCAGTAACTTGGTGTCAACCAATTGTGCTGCGGTATGGAGATATAATTGACCATGCCGAGCGTTGCGCGTGGGCAAGACACAATCAAATAAATCCACACCGCGCTTCACCGCTTCTAAAATTTGCTCCGGTTGGCCAACTCCCATTAAATAACGCGGCTTATCTTTTGGTAACAGTGGCACAGTCACATCAAGCATCTGATACATTACTTCCACTGGCTCCCCCACCGCCAAACCGCCAATGGCATACCCATCAAACGGTAAGCTGGTTAAAGCCTCGGCCGATTGTTGCCGTAAATCTGAATAACTCGAACCTTGCACAATGGCAAACAATTTCTCATTACCTTTGTGATCAAGACACCGTTTCGCCCAAGCCGTCGTTAATTCCACCGATCGTTCAGCGTCAGATCGACTGGCAGGATATCCAGGAAAATAATCAAACGCCATGGCGATGTCTGAACCAATGGCGTGCTGAATCTCCATCGATAATTCTGGTGTGAACAGATATTCCGCTCCGTCAATATGTGAATTGAAACGCACACCGTCATCGCTCATTTTTCGTAGTTTCGCCAAACTGAACACCTGAAAGCCGCCGGAATCCGTTAAGATTGGCTTAGACCAATTCATTAAATGATGCAACCCGCCGACCGATCGCAATACCTCTAACCCTGGCCGGAGAAAGAGATGATAGGCATTGGCTAATAGAATATCGTTGCCGATACCCGCCAAATCGGTATTGGCAATATGCTTCACCGACCCACGTGTCGCAATGGGCATGAAGGCTGGTAACCGTACCGTCCCGTGCTGCGTTACCAGTTCAGTTGACGACGATGCCATCATCATCAGCCCCGGGATCATCCACTAAATTGCTGGTCACTTTTTTGTCTTGGGTTTGCACAACTTCACTACTGTTCGCATCGGTTGCCGTAGCCACAGATTCGTTTGCCAAGACAAGTAGTTTATTGACATCAGCGCTGGTTGGGGTAACCGACACCGAGAAACTGGCAGTTTTGACTGTACCGGCTTCCACCTTACGCAAACTCCAGGTAACCGTATTGGTTTCACTATCAAAACTGACCTTATCATCACCGCTGCTCACATAACTCACTCCATCCGGCAACGTGGTCAGCACAGTCGCATCGGACATTTCTCCGCCGCCAGCTGTTATGGTCCATCGAATCACATAGGTAGTAGTTTCTCCAACCGTGGGAGGTAACGGTCCGGATCCCAATTTAGATAAGTCGTCGGCAAAATACCGTCCCTCGGCCGATAGCTCTAAAGTACCTTGTAAGGTGGTTGTCACTTCCGCGGTTGCATCAAACTCGGCTTCGCTGTTTGCTACAATGGCACTGGCCACGGCGAGACTGGCCACAATTGAACCGGCTGATTCAGGCAATGGATCGTTCACTACGGCGGTGTATGTTAGTGTGGTTTCATCACCGGGAGCCAATTCGCTGATGGTATCAAGGGTAGCGGAGGTGGCATCAAGCGCTCTACCGGTAAAGGTGAGCTCTAACACAATATCGGTAATGGCAATTTTAGATGGGTTGCTGACGGTGACATCATAGGTGAGCGTATCCCCGGCTTGAGCAGAGGTGGGAGCCGATAATTTTAGACTCAGTTCT
>DOSP01000039.1 GCA_003512175.1 Candidatus Kerfeldbacteria bacterium | reverse complement strand
TATGCCGCTTTATACTTCTTACCCTAAAGACGAATACACATTATTAAAGAAGCCGATCCAGCAAGCCATTCAGCGCGTACTAGACAGCGGCATTTATGTGTTAGGCAAAGAGGTCGCTAGCTTTGAGCAAGAGTTTGCCCACTACTCCGGTCTGAAGTATGCCATTGGCGTTGGCAACGGTACCGATGCTTTATTTATCTCCTTAAAAGCTTTGGGTGTTGGGCCAGGCGATGAAGTGATCACTACACCGATGACGGCTGCGTACACGGCGTTTGCTGTGATCTACGCCGGAGCTGCGCCTGTTTTTGTGGACGTACATCCAGATACCTATGAAATTGATGAAACTCAGTTAGAGCGAGCGATTACCAAACGTACGAAAGCGATTATTCCCGTACACTTGTTTGGTCAGCCCTGTAATATTGTAGCGATCATGAAGATTGCTAAACGCCATAAGTTAAAAGTGATTGAAGATTGCTGCCAAGCGCACGGGGCACAGATAGGTAAGCGTCGGGTAGGAACTTTTGGGGACGTCGCCTGTTACAGTTTTTATCCCACAAAAAATTTAGGCGGCATTGGTGATGGCGGAGCGGTTTTGACGAACAATAAAGCATTAGCTGCTAAGATTCGTTTGTTACACAATGGTCATCAAACTAGTAAATATTACCACACCGCTGTTGGTCACAATACGCGTTTGGATGAATTACAGGCCGCCATTTTACGCGTGAAGTTACAACAGCTCGATCAGTTTATCGCCAAACGCCAAGCCGTGGCGGCTGCCTATGATCGCTGGATTACTAATCCAAAGATTATTAAACCGGTGGTGACGAAAGGCGTACGCCATGTGTTTCATCTCTACGTGATTCAAACTGCCCAGCGTGATACTTTACAGCAGCGCTTAGCCAAAGCGGGTATTGTTACCCAAGTGCATTACCCCTGGCCCTTACACAAATTACCCGCCTTTGACTTCTTGAAAAAAGCCTATCGATTACCCCACAGTGAACGAATGAGCCAACGAGCTCTATCGTTACCAATGTATCCAGGTTTAACACAAGCCAACGTGCGACAGATCTGTCGGATCGTGAATCAGTAAATTAACTTTTCCACAAGCGATACGTCCAGTTGAAGGGAGGCAGGTTCATCAGTTGCAACACGACCTGTCGACGTACCCGTTGGAATACGGTAATAGCCGTGAAGCCAAAATTGAAATCTGGCTGGATTGTCTGGATACACTGTAAACTTTGCTGCAATGCTTGGGCATAAGGCTGGTAAATGAGCCGGCGGATTAAGGCCGGGCAATAGTAGTAACCTACCAGGGGATCGTAAGCGTTAGTGCTATAGAGCTTGAAAGCGTGATAGTGAAAAAAAATCACTGGCAGATTATCAATCATGATCTGATTATTTGCTTGATGAAAACTAAACCGTTCAATATTCCATGGTGCAACACCACCAACTAAGTGTTGTGCCACGACAACATGTTGAAAGCGCGTTGGCCAATCGTTTAAATACATTTGATCTCCCAACTTGCCGTCTTCCAACCGAAAGTAACACCATTCATTGCAGCGTTCACGCCACCAGCGCAAACAGGCTAAGCCGGCTGCATCATTGCGAAAGATGAGAAATTCAACATTATAAATGCCCGATTCCGCGACTTTATAGTTAAACCGTGGTGCATAGTTATGGCTGACAATGAGGATGGATTGATTCTTCCACTCATCATAGAGCGGTTGTGGACTGGAAAAGAAATAGGTATCCGCATCAAGATAAGTGACATGATCTAACTCTGGATGTTGTGTCAGAACATACAATGGCAGCGAAGGGGTCAGCGTCCAACAATATTCTACAGCCGTCCGGGTGGTTTTTACTTGGCGTAGTTCATCATCTTCTAATGCAGATAAGCGAATTAACTCAACCTGCTCCAATTTTAGTTTGGTCAGAATGTCATAGACTATATCATCCATACATAATATCCAGAGCGTAAAATCTCCCGCCTGACGTAATAATGAAGCATGCAAGGCTAGGCCGCGCGTGGCATAATTTTTATCAAACAGTGTGCAAAAATTATAGTGCATGGCGGAATGTCCAAATTTTGTTAGCAGTATAATTCCAGAAGAGTACAACGCCAGTCACAGCTACCTTAGCAATAATGTCATTGCTACCCAACATATTTACTAGTACATGGAACAGAGAAGCGCTCAGCGTCAAACCACACAGCGATATGGCCAAAAATTTAGGGTATTGCTGTCGGTGTTGACCAAGCTGAGCTTGAAATGTCCAGTAACGATTTAAAAAATAACTGTTTGTGTTTGCGATCAGAAACGCTAGCGCCGAGGCACTCACCAGATGTGTAGTCCAAAATGGCAGTGTCCGAGTTAAGATAAAATAGATACTATAATCGACGCCAGTGTTAATGGTGCCAATAATGCAAAACCGGATAAATTGCCTAGACATGGGCGTTAGTATAGGGGACTTGTGTTGTGCTGGCAAATTCATTATACCAGCCCTTATGCGAGATTTTTTTGAAATTAAGGACGGCAAGAGAATCTTAGCCATGGTGTTTAGACATCGCCTAAAGGCTGACGGGGTAAAGTTTTTGACTCCTCAATCGTATCCTCTGCAGGTAGGGTTGTTACAACATCCTGGTGGTAAAAAAATTAAAGCGCATCGTCATAGGAATTTGCGCTACAAAGTGAACACTACACAGGAATTTTTGTACATTGCTAGTGGTGAATTAGAGGCAACCATTTATCGTAATGACTGGACAGTAGTAAAAAAAGTTATTTTGAAACCCGGAGATTTTATTTTATCGGTGACTGGTGGGCATGGTTTTCGAGTTTTAAAACGTTGCCGTGTGATCGAAATCAAGCAGGGTCCTTATCCAGGTGATACCAAAGCTAAGATTTTTAAACTAGGCGAATGAACGTTCCGGTTAATTCTCCTTTAGTTTCTGCTGAAGCCAAACGCAATGTAGCGGAAGCAATGGACACGGGTTGGATCTCTTCGGCTGGTAAGTTTGTAGAAGAATTTGAGCAGGGCTTTGCTCATTATCTAGGTATGAAACATGGTATTGCCGTATCGAACGGTACAGCCGCTTTGCACGTGGCTTTATTGGCCGTCGATATTGGTCCAGACGATGAAGTGATTGTACCGGCATTTACCATGATGTCGACGATCTTAGCGGTATTGTATACCGGCGCCAAACCCGTGTTCGTAGATTGCGAATTGGAAACATACAATATTGATGTCAGTAAGATTGCGGAAAAAATTACTGCTAAAACGAAGGCCATTATGCCTGTGCATATCTATGGTCATGCTTGCGAAATGGATGAAATTCTAGCCTTGGCGAAGAAACACAACTTACATGTGATTGAAGACGCCGCTGAGGCCCATGGCGGTGAATACAAAGGTAAGAAATGTGGGACGATGTCTGAACTATCGTGTTTCAGCTTTTACGTGAATAAAATTGTTACAACCGGTGAAGGCGGGATGGTGCTTACTAATGATGATACGTTGGCGCACAAGTGTCGGAAACTGAAAGATTTGTACCACTCTGACGCGAAACGGTTTATTCATGAACAGGTCGGTTATAACTATCGTCTCACCAATGTGCAGGCCGCCATTGGTTGTGGTGAGATTAAACATATTGAGGAGTATATTGCCAAAAAACAATGGATGGCAGATTTTTACGGTGAGCACTTGGCGGATGTTCCAGGGCTACGCTTACCCATCACCAAATCGTATGTGAAGAATGTCTATTGGATGTATGGCGTGTTGGTTGACCCTGCAAAGTTTGGAATGGATAAAGATGCCTTGCGTAGCCGTTTAAAAGAACTTGGTGTTGATACTAGAGATTTTTTCTACTCACCAAACGTTCAGCCAGTATTGTTAGAACGCTTTGGTCAGATGGGTGATTTTCCTAATACCGATTATATTGCTGCTAATGGGTTATACTTGCCGTCTGGCTTAGCCTTAACTGAAGAGCAAGCCAGTTATGTCTGTCAACAATTGAAGCAGATTTATCAATCTGTCGCTAAACTTAACTCACTGCTTGGCTAGCAGATATTGAACAAGAACAATCTTTTCGTCTATATGATCAATGTTATACTCTTCAGATGAGTAATCTCTCTGTAAAATCTTAAGGTGTAGACGCGTAAATAGTTCCTCTAATTTAGTTCTGTTAATAACAATAAAAAAATGATGCTCGCTTCTACGTTTACTACTGACAGTTTGATGCACATAAAAACTATCCTGATATTTTGTAACTGGTAATCGTGTAATGATAAGGTACTGCTTGGCTACACGAGCCATTTCTGAGATAGATTCAGCCCAGGTGCTTAACGTATAATGCACTGTACCGCTACAAAATACAGTATCATAGGAGCTATCTGAGAGCGGAATCCTGCTAGCCTGCGCTACTATAAAACTAACAGTCGGATTATGTTTGATACAGATATCAACTAATTTTTTATTAATCTCTGTGCCAGTATAATTCATGTCTGCGAATGGGCTATCACTTTGTTTTAAAATCTGAGCGTAGCTACCACTACCACAGCCAACGTCCAATAAGCTAGTGTGTGGCGCTAAGTTTTCCAACTTCTTTGCGCAGTCGTTTCTCAAAAAGTAAAGATTGTCACGCACTGCTGGTTGCCTCATGTATTCTGCGACTGAAGTTGTATCTGCAGATTGCATATAGCGCTCTGCTACAGTATCCGTATCGATGTATCCTACGCCAGAATTTGAGCTGGGGGGGCATCCATTTTCTCATAACTAATAAATAAGTCACCGTCAATATAAGTAGTTTTCAGTTGATACAGTTTTCTTAATAGAGATCTCATTGTCATTTTACTATACTATTCGCTACGCATATCTTGGTGTTTAATTATAGTGGAACCAATGATTGATAAGTTCGTAGTATACCATATTTAATCCTCCAATGCTACGGCAATTTCTCACACAGATAGGTTTTACTAAAGGTCGGTTCTTTGATGCCTGGTAGGTGTGGACCCTTGCCAAAGGTGATGATGTCTATAACGCGCAAACCAGCAGCATGGAAATGACGGAGTAGTTCGGTTTCGTTAAAGATGATTTCGATCATGGGTACGCCATAACCCATTTTTTTGGTGTAGGTTGTGCCAGCTAAATGTACCACAGGTGTGCGACTAAACAGCGCATAGCGTTTAGTCACTCGAGCCGTTTCTTGAATGGCTTTTGGATAATCCAGAATATGTAAAATGCAACAACCGGAAATCGCCACATCGAATTGCTGATCTTGGTAAGGTAGAGCAGTGGCATCACAGACATCGAATGGTAAATTTGGATAAAGTTGTTTAGCCAAGTTAATAAAAGCTGGCGAATAGTCACAGCCAGTGTAATACATGTCTACACCAGCCAACTGCAGAATTTCATTGTAGTAGCCGCTGGAACAGCCAATTTCGAGTACGCTTGGTTTAGTGGGTGTCAGTAGTTTTACCTGGTCAATCAGCGCCTGCATGTGAGCTGGGAATTGATGAGTTGACTTAATGTGTGCCAATTCACGTTTTACAATTTCCAATTGCTTCTGTGGTAACTCGGAATCTTGCCACTGCTGATCTAATTGTAGTTGTTCTGCCACGGTACGTGAAATAATCTTGTGACCGCCTGATACGCCAAAGAATTTATTGAGGAGTGTTTTCATAGGTAGCGTTTTAGAATCTGATCTAATTCAGTCATGCGTTGACGATAGGTATGATCTTTCAAGGTGCGCTGCTGTCCAGCTTTTGCAATAGCTTCACGTTCGACAGCATGTTCCAAATAATAGCGCACTTTAGAAATTAATTCATCGGCTGAACCATAGGCTGCAATTTCTTGATCAATGGTAAAGAGGTCAGTTAAGTTCTGTTTTTGGTCGGTTAATAAGAATGTGCCTAGACCCGTGGTTTCAAATAAGCGCATATTGTTAGCAAAATTTTCCGCAGCGGAGCTATGGCGGTTAATACAAATTTTGGCTTGTTTGATCGTTCGGTACATCTCCATTGCCCAGGCTTCGCCATGGTAACGTTGGCGTAAAACGGAGTTGGCTGGCAACGTATTTATCCCATAGCCCCACACATCTACTGGTACTACTTTAGCTAATGCTTCTAAGGCTTGGGTGCTATCACGATGCACTTTGGAAAATCCGCCGATAAAGACGACATCATATTTTTTTTCGGTAACGTCAGTCAGCAGCGGCAAAATCCGCTCCTCAAAACCAATCATGAAGTATTCAGATCGCACGCCCAGGCTTTGCAAGCGTTGCACGAAATGTGGGAAGGAGGTGAGAATGAGATCAAATCCTTTCACAAACGGTGTAGGTGGCAGGGGACAAGCAATTTGCCCAACCACCAATTTCACCCGACGCTTCAATTTTTTTAAAAACCATGGATCACAAAATGTCAGGTTCTGACAGTAGAGAATGTCTGGTTGAAATTCAGCGATTTGGGCTTCTAAAATACGATACAATGGTAGCCGATCGGTATATTGACCAAATAGTGGTAGATGCGGCCACTGTCGTACCTTTAGTTCGTGTTCTTTGGCCCACTGCCGTTGTAAGGTCAAGTTATCTGCGATTACATCAACTACTTCGTATCCTTGTTGCCGTAAATAGTGGGAGTAGGAATCACCGGTTCCAAAATGATAGCCCAAAAAAAAAGCTAATTGTTCTTGATATGGTTTGAAAGCTAAGTCTAGTTGGTCACGATAAACCTGCTGCACAAAGTGTGCATAATAGGTATCTAGGATGAGGATTTTCGTAGGCCGCATAGTTGCAGAGTGTACAGGAGCGTATTCTTACTGGCAATGAACAGATTGCCGGCAATGAAATAACAAATATTAAACAACGTAAGTCCTAAATGGGGACAATGCTTCCAAATAATTTTCAGATGGACAATGACATTGGCTGGTGATTTGATTGAAAATAATCTACACCATTCTTCACGATACGATAACACACGAGCCGTAGGACGAAAGCCGGTTAAGTCGTTTTTTAAATAGACCACTGCACCATAATCAACGACCAGTGGCACCCCGGCTGTCTTAGCCCTGAAGCCAAACTCATAGTCTGCTCCATAGTGAGGTAGGCTATGATGCGCAAAGTTACCAATGCGTTTGAACACACTCACTGGAATCAATACACCACGTCCAGAGATCGTGTCTACTGCTTCAGCCGCGGGTTTAGTTACATCATACGTTACTTGACCGTATTGGTATTTATACCAGCGCATCGTAATACCGGCATCGAGTACATCATGGGGTGGTATAACATCCTTACACAACGAACCCACAATAGCTTGGCCATACTGCTGACTGGTTTGGAGTAAACGTTCTAAATAATTTTGTTCAAACGTAACGTCGTTATTCAAACTTAAAACATAATCATTATCCTGGGCTATTGGTAAGATATGATCCACTCCTTTCGCCATGGCGCCTGTCCACCATAAATTACCATCTCCTGACAGAATGACTATATCAGGGTAGTGTTTGATGATGGTCTCTGCCGTGCCATCCGTTGAGCCATCATCAACCAGAATGATTTTAAAGTCGCGGTAGGTTTGCTGAGTAATACAATGCAAGCACTCTAGAGTGGCGGCCAAGCGGTTATGGACAGCAATGACAATATAGATCATTACAATGCCTGAGCATTAAAGTGATAAACAGCCCACTGTAAGCGGTCACCTTGGTAGCGTTCAAATATTTTTGTAAAGGCCGCAGGATGTGCCATGATGACTGCCTCAAGGGTGTGGCGAAAACTCTCATCAATTGTATCATTACTTAACAGTACCTTAGTGATATTATTGGTCACTAGTTGATCTAACAAGTCACCATCTGTCAGATAACCATAATATAAGGTTGGGTAAGCCTTGCTGAACGTTCGTACGATTGGGCTAACACCTTGCGTTGATAAGTGAATATCTCCGCTATAATATTGCAGCTTGTTAGGATTCATATTGCTGAGTATTTTTGTATTAGCTGTCGCAGATTGTTGCAGTAGAGGAGTAGCCGCTGCTAAGCCGTAATCATAGTCGTAGAGGTCTAGTGCCTGGCGGTTTTCAAAGTAGAATGGAACCAGTTTGACTATAAACAAAGCCAGTACACAGGCAATGAGTAGACTATATTTTTTAGGCGACTTGAAACGTGAGAATAGTAACAACAGTACTAACATAGTACTAAACGCTGTCACCATAATGTAAGGCTTTAAATTCAGGAGCATTGACGCAACTCCTTCACGAGATAGCACGCTCCCATAGTGAATATCCTGCAAAGCAATCACATACAGTACCAGGGCTAAAATGGATAGGATCGCAAAGGCACTGCTATAGTAGATGTTCATTTTTTTGAGTAACACTTGGCCAGCAAGAAAACTAAAATAAATCAGCGCGATAATAATCGGTAGGGTAATACGAAAACCATGTTTCAGACTAGCTTCATGATAGTTCAAATAGATGAAAATTAGAAAATAGACAATGAAAATGAGATTAGTTCTTACGATAGCACTCTGTGTACGCAGGGAACCATAGGTTTTTTTGATCGCTAACCATAGGCCGATACAACTAGCTGGAAGGATGAAAATGTTAATATCAGTTTCAGAAAAATTATATTGATAGATATACCACAGCTTAGCGAATAGACCATCACCATACGGCGATCCATCCGTTTGAAACAGGGCTGTAGGGATTTCTCCAGAAAAAGTGATCTGCTGGATGCTGGCATCTAAATCCGTGGGTTCAGCAATCACCTCTGTTGCTATCGTGGGTTCAGCAATCACCTCGGTTGAGGTTATCAAGGGAGTGGTCTTCACTGTATCCACAATGGTTTGTGTAGCTGGGTGGTATACTAGATTGATCGTGTTTTGCAATAATGATAGGAAGGTTTTATTGACGTAGGAAAATAGGTCACCAAAAAACCCTAGCATGCTTAACTCTAAGGCGCGCGGGTAAGGCAGCCAATTAAAATCGATCATGATTAGCGTGGCCAAGGCGGTAGGTATAAAGCTAAATAGTAACTGAATAAAACCAGTAGTTATTTTTTTGAACGGCGTGCCTGAGGATCGCCAAGCATCAAAAAAGATAACCAGTCCAACTAATGGCGCCAGCAAGTAGACGTAATATTCTTTTAAGAGTAGTAACAGTAATAGGCCAAGACCAACTTGGTAACTAGGAGCCTTTTTCAGTAATAGGTAAAGGACTAGGATAACACCAAAGGTTCCAGGGGTATCAAGCATTAGTCGAACCGAAAATATCCAGTATCCCGGGATGAGTAATAGTAGTAGTAGCCACCACATCCGCTCTTTGATAGATAGTCCGAGCGTTACAGCGATCTGATAGATCAGTACAATGATGCTAAGCGAGAAACCAAATAGTGCTACACGACTGGCCAACAACGTGCTGGGGTGCATTACTTGTTGATAGAGAGCGGTAATGAATGCTACCAAACCAACATGTTCGGTCTGAATATCACCAAAAGCCATTTGTCCATTGAAGGCAGCTTTGAAATTTTCTGCCAGGAGAGCATAGAAGTACTCATCTGGTGTTGGCCAGAGCCATTGATTGATAATGAATAAAACGATTGTTGCACAAACCAAATACAGCAGCAATAGGTGGTGGACTTTACAAAATCGTATGAAACGTTGCAACCAAGTCATTAAATGTTTATTTTGATAATATCACCAACCAACTATCACCTTGACCGCGCCAATCACGCCAGCGGGTTATTGGGACAACTAGGTAACTCATGGCCAAAGCGAAAAGAGATCGCAACCGCTGACTAGATGTCCACATTGGGTTTGGTTGTCCCTCAATCGCTGTTGTTGTATTGGCAAGAGTTTGCAGCTGGACCCAGACATTTGGTGTGATGGTTTTGAGACTAACTAACTTTAATCCGGCGCTATCCGCTAACTGGCGTAAACTTTTAGGAGTAAAAAAATTGATATGATAAGGAATATGCCAATTAATCCATTTATGGCCGGAGTGACGACGGTTCCAACCATCAATATTAGGAAAGCTCATGATGATGTGACCGGTTGGCTTTAATTTTTGGCTGACGCGCTTTAGAAACGCGCTTGGATCTGGAATATGTTCCAGTAACTGACTCATAGTAATAAAATCGAATGATCCATCCGCATAGTTACTTGTTGCCACATCGCCAAAATGGATCTGTAAACGCAATGCTTTGGCAATCGGTTCTACGTTACGGTCTTCTTCCGTACCAACCGCCTCTGCCCCCTGGGCTTGAATCTCGAGCAATGAGGCTCCGTTACCACAGCCAATATCCAACACCTTTGTTTTTGGTGTGACATGGTAGTGACAAGTGTTGTTGACCCCTTGTAGCCAACGTTTCCACCTGGCTAGTTTACCTGGTCGCCAAGTAATAGAGCGGCGTACCTCATCTACGGTGATATTCTTTCTGGGATAGTAGTCGGTATAGAGCTTGCCTAACGCTTCAGGAGTTAACAGTGGTTCCGTCTGGCCAAAGCCGCACGCCGAGCAACGGTAAACGGAAAATTTCCCTGGGTAGCCATAGCGATCATCAAACAAATTTTCGTGTAATACCCTTGACGATTGGCCACAAATCTTGCATGAAAAACTATTCATAACAGATGCGATTCTAACACGCCAGACCTTTACTGGCAAGGTGACTATGATATGATGGTCGGTAATGTCCAAGCCTCTCATTTCAGTGGTATCGCCCTCGTTGAATGCTGCTCAATATCTCGGTCGGTTGTTGCAATGTCTCGAACAACAAACCTATCCAACGGTCGAGCATATCGTGGTTGATGGATTATCCACGGATGGTAGCCAGGAGATTTTACAGCAGTGCGATGCAGCTCAACACCAGGTCATCTTTAAACAGGATCGGTCGATGTATGAAGCGGTTAATCGTGGTATGGCAGCTGCCCAGGGGGAAATTCTAGCTTACTTAAACTGTGATGATCTGTATTGGCCAACGACTCTGGCAGTGGTGGCTGAATACTTCCAGCAGCATCCCCAGTGTGATGTCTTAGTCGGAGATGTTTTATCTGTCAATCCGGCAACCAGCAGTTTGTATTTACATGTCTATGGAAAGCGACAATATCGTTTATCCCGACTAGCGTTTGATCAATCACTCGGACAACCATCTGTTTTTTTTCGGCGGCGCGTGTTAGAACAACTTGGACCATTTGATGCCAGCTTACGCTTTGTAGCGGATTTAGATTATTGGATGCGCGCCAGCCAACGCGGTTTAGTTTTTCATAAGTTGGGTAAGTTTTTGAGCATTGATTGTCAAGTGGCTGGTAACTTACGTGAAAAATATGGCGCTGACCTAGCAGCCGAATTAAGCCGTGTGCGCCAGCGTTACTTTCAGGTCACTGGCTGGAAAAAAACTTTAGTGCAACGTCGCAACTATTGGGAACGGATTTTTATTGACAAGGCTTTGGAATATCAGGCTGATCATCATTTTTTAAATTCAGTCGGCGTAACTTTTAACCAGCAACGTTATCGCGATTACCGCACCGGTAAACGGCGGGGCGCCGAACCCATTCTTGTGATTGATTTACA
>DOSP01000042.1:5757-7204 GCA_003512175.1 Candidatus Kerfeldbacteria bacterium | reverse complement strand
ACCATTGAACGTTCAGCTGACGGGAATGGTATTATCGTCAGCAGTGACGGCACAACCGGTTTTTTAGCGGATGCCGACTTGTTGCGCGCCGGAGCCACCGCTGAAGATATTATTAGTCTACCTGTGAGTCAACAAACGCAAGCTACGGTAGCGCCATTCATTACTCCGGCCGCATAGCTTTGGTGTGTAACCACCGATAATAGCTAATGGCGAAGCGATGGGCTTCATCGCGCAAGCGTTGCACTAAAAATAATCCCTGGCTGCCGGCTGGCAAAGTCAGCGGAATTGAGCTATCGGGTAAAAATAATTCTTCACGTTTTTTGGCGAGTGCGGCAACCGGCACTTGAGCCAGTTCCCATAATTGCGCAACCGCACTTAACTGGCCTTTTCCGCCATCCATAATGGCTAAGTCTGGTAACGGCCAGGCTCGCTTGAGACGCCGTTGCACCACTTCCCGAAAGCTTTTGAAATCGTCTGATTGCCCGGTCACCGTTCGAATTTTGAAACGACGATATTCGGCTTTATCCGGTAACCCATCCGTGAACACAATCATCGAGCCCACCATATATTTCCCCTGATGATGAGAAATATCGTAGACCTCAATGCGGTGTAATGGTTGGTGAATGTGTACGGCACCGGCTAATTCATCCAGTCCAGTTGTCACATCAAGATTGGACTGCTGCAGTTGTTCTAACAAATACTGCCGGGGTGTTTTACGCAATGATTGCAAACGATCGAGGGCCGTGATCTGATTACGTAACCGAGCGGCTAATTCAAATTTTTGTTGCGCGGCCGCCTGCTGCATCTGTCCTTCTAACTCTGAGGCAATATTTTTATTTTTCCCCTCAAAAAAGGCGATGATTTGATCAATTTGCTGGCGATAATCCGTCTGACTGATGTTGCCAATACATGGTGCCTGACAGTTACCAATGTAATATTCTAGACAGGCTTTCTTTGGTAAACTGGCACAGGTACGAAATTGAAATACCGTATGTACTAATCGCAACACGTCACGCAAGCTCCGCGCATAGGGATACGGCCCATAAAATATACCACCTTGGTCAAGATCTGGCCTCCGCACGGCTAACACCCGTGGAAACGTTTCGTCTGTGATGTGAATATACAAAAAACTCTTATCATCCTTGGCTAAGATATTAAACCGCGGCTGATAATCTTTAATCAGCTGATCTTCCAGCACAATGGCATCTGTCTCGGTCTCAACTGGGATCGTATCAATCGTTGCCACTTGCTGAACCAGTAATTTTTTCACATCGGACAGCTTAGCTTTAGGTTGAAAATACGATCGGATGCGATGTTTCAGTACCTTGGCTTTGCCAATGTACAAGACATTGCCGAAACGATTTTTGAAGAGATATACCCCTGCGCTGTTATCCATTGACTTGAGTATAGCATAGGAGTATACTACTCCCGCTATGGATAATTTTAT
>DOSP01000042.1:0-5591 GCA_003512175.1 Candidatus Kerfeldbacteria bacterium | reverse complement strand
ATCACCGGCTTATCCGGTTCAGGAAAATCATCGTTAGCCTTCGACACCATCTATGCCGAGGGTCAACGTCGTTATGTGGAAAGTTTGTCGGCCTACGCCCGGCAATTTTTGGGCTTGATGGATAAGCCTGATGTTGACCAAATTAGTGGTTTATCACCAGCTATTTCGATTGACCAAAAAACCACCTCACATAATCCTCGATCTACGGTTGGTACTGTGACCGAAATCTACGACTACCTACGCTTATTGTACGCCCGCATCGGTATCCCCCATTGTCCCAACGACGGTACCATCGTCAGCAAACAAACTGTGAATCAAATTATTGAAGCGATCTTGGCTTATCCGTCCGGCTGTAAAGTAGTGCTCATCTCCCCAGTGATTCGAGATAAAAAAGGTGAACATAAAAGCGTCATGGAAATGGCGCGCAAGGCCGGTTATGTCCGTTTACGGATTGATGGAGTAATGATGCCACTGGAAGAGGCCGAAGACTTAGCCATGGATAAAAAGAAGAAGCACTCCATTGATGTGGTGGTAGACCGCCTGACCATTGGCGCAGACTTAGATAAAGAACGTCTGGCCGAATCGCTCGAAACCGCCTTAGACTTAGGGAATGGTTTGGTATTGGTGCACGATGCCGACGCGGAGCGCGACCATTTATTCTCCGAACAATTTTCCTGCCCAAAGTGTGGCTATAATATTGAAGAACTGGAGCCACGTAATTTTTCCTTTAACAGCCCACACGGAGCCTGTTCTGATTGCACCGGCTTGGGGACCAAATTAGAAGTGGATGCCGATTTAGTAATTCCAAATAAAAAATTATCCATTGCGGAAGGCGCCATTCGGCCGTGGTCACGCACTTCATCTAATCAAACCTGGATGATGCGTATTCTAGAAACGGTGGCACAAAAAAATGGTTTTTCGATTCATGATCCAGTAAAAAATCTTTCCAAGAAAGCCATGGAGGTAGTGTTGTATGGTTCCGGTGGAGAAAGTTATGACGTGAATGCCCCATTTGCTCCGGGAAAAGTAAAAGAATTCTACACCGAGTATGAAGGTGTGATTCCCAATCTGGAGCGGCGCTATAAAGAAACGGAATCCGACTACATGCGCAGCGAAATTGAACGCTATATGCGTATCTTCGCTTGTCCCGCCTGCCAGGGCAAACGTTTAAAACCAGAAGCTTTGAGTGTGACGATGCAAGAGCTGAACATTGCCGAAGTGTGCGCCTTCAGCATTGAACAGTTACGGGCAAAATTAAGTGCTATGAAATTTAATGCCCGTGACCAAAAAATTGCTGCGCCGGTCATTAAAGAAATTAAAGAACGGATTGAATTCTTACATAATGTCGGCTTAGATTATCTGACACTGGATCGAGCTGCCGCTACGTTATCGGGCGGTGAAGCCCAACGCATTCGGTTGGCCACGCAGATTGGTTCTGCCTTAATGGGCGTCATCTATATTCTTGATGAACCCTCGATTGGTTTGCACCAACGTGATAATGCCCGGTTGATTGAAACGTTGAAAGTCTTACGCGACTTAGGTAATACCGTGATTGTCGTCGAACATGATGCCGATACCATTGAATCCGCCGACCATGTGATTGATATTGGTCCGGGCGCTGGTAAACACGGCGGTGAGGTAGTGGCAGAAGGTGATCCAGCTGCCATCAAGAAAAATAAGCACTCGCTGACTGGATTATATTTATCGGGTAAAGAAAGCATTCCGGCACCCAAGCAATACCGAAAAGGCAATGGGAAAAGTATCAAGATCATCGGCGCGGAAGAGTTTAATTTGAAATCGGTTGATGTGGAAATTCCGCTCGGAAAATTAGTCTGTATCACCGGCGTGTCTGGTTCTGGTAAATCAACCTTAATGATTGATATCTTGGCTAAAGCACTATCACAACATTTCTTCAACGCCAAAGAATATCCTGGCAAGCATAAAGACATTACTGGACTGGAACATTTAGATAAAGTTATTCATATTGATCAATCACCCATTGGTCGAACGCCCCGGTCAAATGCTGCCACGTACACCGGTGTGTTTACCTACATTCGCGATCTCTACACGCAAGTGCCCGAAGCCAAGATGCGTGGCTATAAAGCTGGCCGTTTTTCGTTTAATGTAAAAGGTGGTCGCTGTGAAGCCTGTCAGGGTGATGGCGTACAACGTATTGAAATGCACCTGTTGCCGGATGTCTACGTGAAATGTGATGAGTGCAGTGGGCATCGTTACAATAAACAAGCCCTGGAAATTCATTACAAAGGCAAGAACATTTCCGATGTGCTGACCATGACTGTAGAAGAAGCCTTGCACTTTTTTGAAAATATCCCCGCGATCAAAGAAAAATTACAAACCTTGGCTGATGTTGGTTTGGGTTATATTCAATTGGGCCAAAATGCCACCACCTTATCTGGCGGTGAAGCGCAACGGATTAAACTGGCGACGGAATTGTCCCGCCGCGCTACCGGTAAAACGCTTTATATTCTGGATGAACCAACCACCGGTTTACATTTTGCCGATGTGAAACGGTTATTGCTGGTGTTAAATAAACTGGTTGATAAAGGCAACAGCGTGTTGATTATCGAACACAACTTGGATGTCATTAAATCGGCCGACTGGCTGGTGGATCTTGGTCCAGAAGGAGGCAATAAAGGTGGCGAGATTGTAGCCGTTGGTACACCACGCGACGTGATGAACGTGAAACGGTCCTACACCGGACAGTTTCTATGCAAACTGCTGAAATAAAGTCAGCCATCATTACCACGTTAGCCTATTTTGACGTGTTTGATTATCCCCTGACGTATCCCGAATTGTTCCGGTATCTTTGGCGATCACCGCACACTACCTTGCCTGAGGTAATCCAAATGACCAAACAATTGGATCAAGTGATTGAACAGGATGGTTTTGTGATGTTTAAAGATCGATCCAATCTGGCACGTTTACGTCACCAACGGTATGTCGAAAGCGAATGGAAATGGAACAAGCGCCGGTGGTTTATCAAGCTACTCAGTTACTTACCAGGGGTTGAGGCTATTCTTATTGTGAATACCTTTGCCTATCATAATGTTGGACCGAACAGTGATATCGATTTATTGATTATTGCCCGACCAAAATCAATTTGGGCTGTCCGTTTTTTTACCACTCTACTAGCGAAATTATTAAATGTTCGGCCCAAGCCGAATAAAACTAAAGATGCTGTTTGTCTCAGTTTTTATGTTACTCCGAATGGCCTGCTGAAATTACCATCCATACGATTAAATGATAATGACCAATTAGAAGCCTATTGGCTAGCTCAAGCCATGCCAGTGTATGATCCGAATGGATATGCTAAGCAGATGGCGAATAGCGAATGGCTGATGGCGGTATTACCAAATAATCAACCGATGTTACAGCATCCAAACAGAACTGTACGTCATACTTGGGTACACACCATCAGTCACGCTGTTGGATATGTCTTATTATGGAATACCGTTTTGAAAAAAATACAGCTGTGGATCATGCCCAAACGACTCAAGGAATTGAGCGGGCCACTAGAAACCAGTTTGGTCGTGTTAACCGATGATGTCTTGAAATTCCATACCCGAGATCCTCGGCGTTATTCTCGATACGGCGCCCGTAACTCAATGGTTTGAGTTGACGCTACTACATACCAATTGGCGGAAATCACTTTATCATTGAGGTCAGTGCCAAAGCCACTGAACACATAGTACGGTTCAATTAGGTGGTTTAATTCATCATAGACGTATTCCACTTGCACTGCATCAATCGTCATATTCTGTAAACGATCACTGCCATGACTATGATTCCATTGTGGAAACACTTGGTTATTCCGTTCACTGGCATACCGAAACTGCTGTAATTCGGTGATGGCTTGGCTGAGTGGTTTTAGGGTGATAGTGTCGCTCCGTTCGGCATATTGCTGTAACAGGAATAATGGATCAATCCGCATATTGGTGACGTGTCTACCGTGCAATTGTACGGCGATACCGCGCTGACGCATGACCATTTGTTCATCAGGATCTGGACCAAATCGGAACAGGCTGTGTGGTGGATAATAGACAACTTCGCGATCTTGTACGGCGGTCGTATCCCCATCCTCACAGAAGGCATCCTTGGGTACGGTTCGGTCCAGACTACTTACTCGGTTAATCTGCAGTTGACCTTCTTTGACTTCAACGAAATGATGCGACAGCAAAAAATCATACCCATTACTTTGTGCCTGCGTGTCAGCAATTGGTTCGGTTAATTTATTGAGATCACAAATAGCGGCCTGCCGCATTTGAAAATCAATGGACCCATTGTTATTAAAGGCAATAAACAACGGCCGGAAATTGGTGGGATCATCCTCAATGTAATACGTCCCATTCACATACGTGAATTGATTCAATGGCAGTGATACAAAATGACGTAACGCAGCATATTGCAGTTGATCCTCAGTCAACGCTTCCGGCACAGTATAGGTATAGGCCTCGGCCACCGGAATGTAGTCTTCTGCGACGAGGTTAACGGTAAAAGTTGGCTGCAGCTCGTCCGTGTCGGCTGTAGTGTTGTGGTCAAACACATAATCACTGCCGTAGACGGTCTCTGCGGTGTCGGTCAACGATGTACGATTTGTGGTCACTTCTGGTAGCTGGCCTTGGCTGGTTAAGAAACTAGGACGCCGCTGTGTGACGACAGTTTGCCACAGTGTATTCACCGAAGTGGTATCTGGTAAGGTTTGATTGGTCTGCCAATACCACACCCCGATACTCAGAACAGCCACCACCCCTACCGTAATGACGGCCGTGGCGAGATGTAGCGGCTGGAACAAACGTTGCCACCAGGTCTGCTCCACAAAGGTTAAGCCCAATCGCTTCCGTTCCAATATAATGCGCAACAAGCGCTGTTGTTTAGTTTTAGTTAATTGGGCAAAGTCGTTCCGTTTTTGAAACAAGCTCATCACCTGTTCCATAAATGTGGGTAAGCGTTGCCGTAGACGATGGCTAGCCTGCGCCTGCAATTGCTGTACTTCTGCTACAGATCGTTGCAGAACAATAGACAATTCTGGCACACTTAAATTTGCACCATAGCATAATTCATATGTCAGCCAGAGTTCATAGGGTAATTGATGAATAGCCAACCAGGTGGCTTGCTCGGCCGCGGTGAACTGATGAGCTAATTTTTTTGGCAACACTCCGCCCGTGGGTGGAACCAGCTCATCACGTTTAGTGAGGTGCTGCACTAACAGTGTAAAGAGATGTAACCGAAAACTGCCTTGCTGGGGTTGGAAGATATGCAGATATTTATAGGCCACCGCAAACACATCGTGGGTCAACTGCCAAGCGGCTGACTCGTTATAATAGGACGCCGCCAAAGCAATCGCGTAAATCTGATCACAATACAGTCCAAATAACTTGGCAAAGGCAGCATCATAATCTTGATGGGCTGACGCAAAAATCGCTCGCTCCTGTTCAACCATAATTGGTAGTATACCATAGGTTATGGATTGACACGGTATAGTGATTTACGTATACTAATCGCCGCGGGGTGGAGCAGTGGCAGCTCGGGTGGCTCATAACCATCAGGTCGCGGGTTCGAATCCCGCCCCC
>DOSP01000094.1:14258-19112 GCA_003512175.1 Candidatus Kerfeldbacteria bacterium | reverse complement strand
TCGCGTTCACCTTGTAGCACATGAATCTCGACCGATGTTTGGTTATCAGCCGCTGTGCTAAACACTTGGCTCTTGGAGGTAGGAATCGTGGTATTACGATTGATCAATGGTGTACGCACACCACCTAAGGTTTCTAATCCTAATGTTAACGGTGTCACATCCAGCAACAACACATCTTTCACTTCGCCTTGTAACACACCGGCTTGAATGGCAGCACCGATGGCCACCACTTCATCTGGGTTTACGCCAGCATGCGGTTCTTTGCCGAAAAATTCTTTCACTTTTTTGATGACTAACGGCATGCGGGTCATCCCACCGACTAACACCACTTCATGCACATCACTGGCCGATAAACCAGCGTCTTTCAAAGCCGCCCGGACGGGCTCCATTGATTTATCAACTAACTCACCAACGAGCTCTTCCAATTTGGAACGAGTCATAGTGATGACTAAGTGTTTCGGACCGGTATTCGGATCGTTGGCAATGAACGGTTGATTCACTTCTGTTTCTTGGGCAGAGGATAATTCAATCTTGGCCCGTTCGGCAGATTCTTTTAAACGTTGTAAAGCCAGCTTGTCTTGGGATAAATCAATCCCCTCTTTCTTGCGGAACTCATCAATCAACCATTGAATCAACCGTTGATCAAAGTCATCGCCACCTAAGTGCGTATCACCGTTGGTGGATTTTACTTCCACGGTATCATGCCCCACTTCCAGGATGGAGATATCAAAGGTACCACCACCTAAATCGTAGACGGCAATCTTCTCGTCAGCTTTTTTATCGAAGCCATAAGCCAGCGCTGCTGCGGTTGGTTCGTTAATAATCCGTTTCACTTCTAAGCCAGCAATCTTACCAGCATCTTTGGTAGCTTGACGCTGGGCATCATCAAAATAGGCCGGTACAGTAATCACCGCTTCCGTCACTGGTGCGCCCAACTTGGCTTCAGCATCAGCTTTCAGTTTTGCGAGCACCATCGCGGAAACTTCCTGTGGAGTGTACGGTTTCCCACCCATGGCCACACTAACGCCTTCACCATCTTGCTTTACCGCATACGGCAGCAATTTCATGTCGCGTTGTACCGAGCTATCACTAAACCGTCGACCAATCAGACGTTTCACGGAGAAAATAGTATTTTCCGAGTTCGTCACCGCTTGGCGCTTAGCCACTTGTCCAACTAAGCGATCCCCCGATTTCGACAATGCCACTACCGACGGTGTGGTGCGATGGCCTTCCGAATTTTCTAACACTTTTGGTTGGCCACCTTCAATGACTGCCACGCAGGAGTTGGTAGTGCCAAGATCAATTCCGATTATTTTTCCCATAACGTTATTTCGTACTTACTTTAATAGTCTTCTTAGTGGCAGTGGCAGCTTTGGGGATACTGACCCGCAGCATACCGTCTTTATATTGCGCGTCGGCTTGGTCGCCATCGACGCTGCAGGGTAAGGCAACGGCCCGATGAAACGAACCATAGCGCACTTCTTTGCGGTAATAATTCTTTTCATCCACTTCCGTTTTCTTTTCGCTGGAACCTTCAATGGATAACACGTCATTTTCGATGGCGATCTTGAGGTTATCTGCATCAATACCTGGCAGCGGAGTTTCCACCACAACCTGGTTGTCTTTTTCATAGACATCCACAGCGGGTGAAAAATTTCCTGCCATCATACTGTTGCCGCCAAAATCTTCAAACATGTCGTTGAAGTCTTGGAACATGGGGGGCATCATGGGTGACCATTTGACTAGTCTCATACATGTAATGTTATTGATTGGTTAATTGATTTTTTGAAATAATGACTTTGGCTGGGCGAATCATTTTACCGTGCATAGTGAATCCAGCTTGAGCTTCACGCACGATGGTTTGGTCGGGTTGATCAGAGGCTTCTTCACCAACTGCCTCATGGATATTCGGATTAAACATCTGACCAAGTGTACTCATTCGTTCTACTTCATGATCCTTTAATACTTTCATCAAATAGTCTTGAATGTGGCGAATGCCTTGAATCCAATTCTGGTCTTTGTGATCATCTGGTACGGCCGCTAATGCGCTATCGAAGTAATCCACCAAGGGAAAGAATTCCAGTAACAGTTGATCATTGGCGAACATACGCATGGCTTGCACCTTTTCTTCGGATTCGCGTTGCAGATTACGGTAATCGGCCGTAGCGCGCATGGCTAGATTCTTGTATTCAACAATTTTTTGTAAAAGGGCTTCTTCGGTTAACTCTTCAACCTGTGCCGGTGGTGTATCTGTCATACGCTGCGTAATAATGATTTAGTATATTTAAGTAATTCGTAATTGTATTGATAGTTCATGCGCATGGGCCCAAGTAACGCAATTGTGCCTAAGGGATACTGCATCACTAGTGCGCTGCAGTATTGACTGACTGGATTATCACTGCCAATTAAGAAGGTAATATCGCCGTCATCCGGTTCAGCGCTGTGTAGCTTCATCATCACTTCATCTAAATGATCGATCAGCTCCGAAAAAATCATCACTTCGCTCACCTGTTGAAATTCTGGCTTGCGAAATAAGTGGGTAATGCCGGTATAGTAGAAACTGTTTCGATTCAAACTCACTAATATCGCTTCGTTGGCTTTGGTCGCCACACCCTTCATTACATTCTTGATGACGCCCTCTTGGCCTTGATCAGTCACTACTGTACTCACTTGTTTGAGTTCAGCTTGACTGGCTTCATCTAAATCCGCTTTGGGCTGCAAGAAATGCTCAATGTAGAAGCGATAGCCAATTTCTGTAGGAATGCGTCCAGCCGAGGTATGCGGATGGGTGATAAACCCCTGTTCTTCCAATTCCTTCATTTCATTGCGAATGGTGGCTGGGGATAAGTCTAAACCCAACTTTTCCACAAGCCAGGCTGATGCCACTGGTTTAGCCGAATAAACGTATTCTGTAATAATCCCTTGTAAAAGTGCCTGTTTTCGCTCACTTAAGGTCTCCATACCCTCTATGCTACGAAATTAGCACTCTACTGTCAAGAGTGCTAATTTCATAATCACCGATACGTGCTAAACTGATGAGTAAGATTATTAAACAATACGACCATGTTTCATGGACTCCACAAAGTGGCCGCGACCACTGCCCTACTCCTTGGGTGGGTGCCCGCTGTTCACGCCGCCAGTTTTTATTTAGCCGATGACGCTGTCACGATTGATAACGACATTGAAGCAGCGTGGGACGACTACAAAGTAGTCACCGATCAGGAAGATGATCCAGACCGCGTGCGCTATTGCTGGAATCCTGCCACCTCGGCTTGGGATGAAGTAACCAGTGAAACCGATTGCACTAACTTATTGTACGATCCACTCGGACAGATTGATTTGATTGATGGCTGGTTTGGTGTGAATGAAACCAACATGTTGGTGGCCTTCACGACATCAACGCCGATGTTTTCGTTGAAAAACATGGCAACCGATGAGGTGATTAGTCTATTTGATGAGGCTGTGTTTACGTCTGGTGCCACCAGCTTACCAGAAGCATTTGATCATAAGATGGTATTTGCTTTTGACATGGATCCAGCCGAAGGTAATCAAACCAGTTTTGATTACTACATGGTGGCAAATATCCAATATGATATTACCAGTCAAATCAATGCCGCAGATGGTTTCTTACAAATCTATCAAGAAAATGGCGATACGGATGGCTTTCAAGCTGATGAAGATACTCTGATGGCAGATATCGACACATCGGATTCCGAAGTCGATGAAGATATGGCGACTGCACCAAGCAATACTATGGAAATTCGCCAGAATATTGAAACATTCTATGAGACAACGGGCATTACCTCTGGTGAGGAAGTGAAATTCCGTTTGGAAACCCATTCCACTGACGGTGATACCACCCAAGCGGTGCGGGTAGCATTCACCGATAGCAATGAAGTGACTGAAGATGCGGTGTTGGTTGGTAGTGGTGCCACAAAATTCGACGGCCGACGTGGTCAACGTTTCCCCCGTGGTGTGGTGACAGCTTTTGCGCAAGATGATCAAGCACAATTAGCGGAGTTTGAAGCCTACCATAAGAAAGTTGGCGTGCAGGTAGCAGTGGGTGATGTAGATGGTGATGATGAACTCGAAATTGTCACTCTGCCATTCAAGAAGGTCCAGAAACCGGAATTAAAGGTGTTTGATTTAGCCGGAAACCTGGAAGTGTCTGCGGTCATTCCTAAGGAATCCGGTGTCAGCCGCCTAGGCCGTTACACCGTTGGCGTAGGTAATGTAGATGGTGAAACGGGTGATGAGATTGTGCTGGCTAATTTTGCCGGAGAACGCGTCTTGCTCGATGTGTTACAAGTGAGTGATGATGCCTATACCCGCTTAGCCCATTATGATGAAACAGTGGCTAATTACAGCAATGGTGCCTGGGTAGATGTGGCTGATGTTGTACAAGAAGATGATGGCGACAGTGATGATGGTGAAGAAATAATCACTGGTTCTATGTTCAGTGCTGCCGTGGTGGATCTTTGGGAATATATTGATGGCGGACTCAACAACATCGTCCAATATGATGAATTAAACGTCGGCCGTAAATCTGGTGTCCATATTGCCGCCGCCGCTGATCAAGTGGCTATCGTCAAACATGGTGGCAACTCCAAAGTTGAATTGCACGACTGGGTGGCAGACAAGGGTAACCTTGATCCAACGGACGATCAGCCATTCACGGTTGGTTTGATTGGTGATATCGCCTACGATGGTACAAATATTGCTGTGAGTTCTTTCACCAAAAAGAAAGTCACGGTCTACGATACCGCTGGCGATAAGCAATACACTATCGCTACCGATAGTAAGGGCGGGTTTGTTGAGTTCATTACTCTTTAATCATTAACAAAAAGTGGGTAC
>DOSP01000094.1:9614-14158 GCA_003512175.1 Candidatus Kerfeldbacteria bacterium | reverse complement strand
TAACAAGTACCCACTTTTTTATTTGTTTCCTTTCCTTACTCAACCGTCACCGTGACGGCACCCGATTGAACTGGTTCAGCCAAATCGGTGTGATCGTTATTTTGTAACGATACCATCAATTCATGTTCACCAGCTTCTAAACCGTCAATCTCAGTGGCTTCGGCTACACCAGCCACAAAGTATTCGCCGTCTACCCAGACGTGATAGTGGCCTTCGCCTTCCACATTGGCTCCTTCTACTTTATCTGGAGCTAAGGTGAAGTCATCAATGGCGACTTCTACGTTGAACGGCTGCGTCACCGTATCACCATCTTCTGGTGAAGTGATTTCGATAGCGGTATCAGTGTCGACTACATCGTCGTCACTAGCTTCGTCCTCATCTTCAACGTCCACTGCCACCGTTGTGGTGTTCGTCGTCGTATCACTCGTGGTAGTTGTACCACCCACACAACCCGCTCCAGCCAGGAGCAGGGCCCCAAAGGCAAGGCTCGATAAGCCTAGTAATTTCTCTGTACTCATAGGTACGTTGTTTATTAAATTAACTAGTTCGTAGTATATCAATTACTGTCGCCTGGCGTCCAGCTTGGCCATGACCTCTTTCCAAAGCACGGCCTTATCTGCCAACAATACTAACATATGGTATAACAAGTCAGCTGATTCTTCGGCCAACCGATCTTTACTCTCAAAGCGGGCTGCCTGGACTACTTCAATGGCCTCTTCGGTGATCTTGTTGCCGATTGCCTTGGTGCCGGAGCGCAATAATTGGGCCGTGTATGAGCTAGCGGGTTGAGTTTGTTTTCTGTCTTGAATAACAGTCTCAAGCTCTGTGAGATCAAAACACGATATTTGACCGGTGTGACAGGTTGGGCCATCCGGACGAACCATAATTAATAGCGCATCTTGATCACAATCCTGCTTGATGGAAACGACCTGTAAATAATTTCTGCTGGTTTCTCCTTTCTCCCATAAGCGATCCTTACTGCGACTATAAAACCACACATGTCCCGTTGCCTTGGTTTTAGCTAATGATTCCTCTGACATATAGCCAAGCATTAACACTTGGTGAGTGTCCGCGTTTTGAATGATAGTAGGAATGAGATTCATACGTGTGATTTAATATCTTGGATGGTTAGTTCTCCGCTGTGTAACACTCCTGCCACCAGAGCTGCACTGACGGTGGTGTGATCAAACGCGTCTCGAATATGTTGAATAGTCCCAACACCGCTGGATGCGATCACTGGAATAGTGACGGCTTGACTAACGGCATGCAGTAATGGCACATCATAACCTTGTTTGGTTCCATCTTTATCTAATGAGTTCACCAATAATTCTCCGGCGCCCGCTTGTTCCATCTGTTGAGCAAATTGAATGGCATCAACTCCTGTAGCGGTACGACCACCTCGTGTATACATTTCCCAAAATGATCCATTCCATTTTGGATCAACGGAAACAACGATACACTGCGCGCCAAATTGCGCACTGGCTTGCTCAACTAACTTGGGATTACTTACTACTGCCGAACCAATTGACACTTTATCTGCTCCTGCCAACAGCAGCCGACGAATATCTTCGACGCTCCGCACTCCCCCACCCACGCAAAATGGGATTGCGAGCGTTTCAGCTACACGACTGACTAAGCGATATAACGTCTCACGATTTTCGACCGTAGCCATAATATCGAGGAAGATAATTTCATCTGCGCCCTGATCTTCATACCGCTGCGCTAATTCTATTGGATCACCTTGATCTCTCAAATCTGTAAACTGTGTCCCTTTAACAACACGACCATTGGCAATATCTAGGCAAGCAATAATTCGTTTGGTAAACCCTTTTGGTAGTAATTTAACTTTACCTTCATACAAGGCTTTACCCACAATCACAGACATACCCAGTTGTTTTGCCCGTTCAACATCAGCATCATCCCCAACCCCACCAGACACAATCACATCAAACCCTTGATCTTTGACAGCCTGACAAAGTGAAAAATTGGGACCAGTGAACATACCGTCTTTATGTATATCGGTGACAATAACGGTGCGAACTGATTTTAGTTGTTTTAGAACTTGCTTTAAATCAAGGCCGCTGTTTGCTGTCCAACCTTCAGTGGATAGGATATTCGATTTCATATCTAACCCTACAATTACACGATCTGTTCCATAGTGATTAATTAATTGCCCAACGATTTCTGGTTGTTGTATGGCTGTTGTACCAAGAATAATTCGATCTACACCAACATCTAGGTACTGGCTGGCCGTTTCAACCGAACGAATTCCACCGCCCACTTCAATTCTCAAATTTGTTTTCTGAACAAGTTCTTGAATGATTGCTTGATTCATCGGCCTACCTGCCCTGGCTCCATCTAAATCTACGACATGCAACCACACCGCACCCTGGTTTTGAAATTCTAAAGCAGTTGCAATGGGGTCAGTAGAATATTCAGTCACCGTATTGTAATCTCCCTGTTGTAGGCGTACACACTTACCATTGAGCAAATCTATCGCTGGAATGGCTTGGGTAGGCCGTACTTTGCCAATTTCACAAAATTGTTTCAGTAAGTGCTGGCCTAACTGACCAGATTTCTCGGGATGAAACTGCACGCCAAAAAAATTATCCTTGCCAATCATGCTGGCAAACCATTGGCCACCATACTGATGGCGATACTGTGTGTAACGAGCAGGGGTTTCAACATAATAGGAGTGCACAAAATAATATCCATTATTCCAGCCCATCTGCGGAACCGGTTCAGTGGTTTGAAATCGTTTGACCTGTCCAGGAATCACACCTAAACACCTAGTGTTGTCTTCTTCAGAATATTCCATCAGTAATTGCATGCCCAAACAAATTCCTAAGAACGGTTGCGTCAATGTGGGAATGAGTGTATCTAAACCGGTCCGCTTCAGTTCTGCCATGGCTGGAGCGGCTCGACCTTGGCCAGGAAAAATCACTTTATCGGCGGATTGAATTACCAGTGGATCATTCGTCACGATACAGACTTGCTCTAATCGTTTGAGCGCCTCTACCAGTGAAGCAACATTACCGGCTTTGTAATCAATAATTGCAATCATACTGGGATAATTCGACACATTTACTTAAGGCTAACAATGAGGTTGTTTCTGTATACCGTTTAGGATCGAGCAGGTTGTACACCAAGAAGGGACAACAGAATAACGCAGCGCGTACATACTCTTGCCAATCGGCTGGTAACCAACCACGGTTTCTTAGGTCTGCGATCAATGGTTTCCAAATAAGTTCTTCTTGTAACGCAAGCTCACGTTTACGATCTGTGGTCATGTCCCAGTTATGATTCACTATTACTTGGTCATCAACTATTTTCCATTTTAAGTTTAAGCCGTGTTCCGTGAGTAGTTCTGGGGTATACAACCAATCCGGATGTGCAAAACTGTTATGCGCCGTCGCTTTCACGAAGCTTAACAGCGCCGGCTGACGACCAGAAAACGCCGGATCAAAAAACTTAAATCTTCCACCAATGTAGAATTTGTTTCCGTTGTGGTCATCTCCATGGCCAATGACTGTCGGTTGAGTCGGATAGTGACCTGGATCCAATAACCGTTTGGCTTGGGCAATGATCTGGTTCAGAGTAATCGGGTATGCTCTGCCGTTAATCACCCAAGTTTTATCCGCCAATTTTTGGAAGAATGGGTTATTGGTATAATACAGGTCAACCCGCGGTTGTGCACCAACCAGGCGATGGTAAAACAATTGGAAGATAGATGCCGCAGCCACTTGGTCAATTGGAGTTAATTCCAGCGTGTGTAAATACACTTGTTGGACTTGCTGTAACAACTGACGTTCTGCTGGAAAAAATAATTCTGGTTGACTAAACAAATCAAAGGCGGTCGGGGCAGTAATTTTTTCATAGATTAAGAACTGGCTGCCAGGTACCGTGCTTTGATACAGTGGTTGAACTACAGGCAAACCAACGTTTACTAAGACTTGGGTATTGTAATACTCATCGATGGTAGTTTGCTCATTCTCTTCGGCATGAAATTTGAAAAAGTATTCACGCCCAGTTTGATCGGTCAAAAAACCGTTGACTGAATTTAATGAGATGGCAGATTGGTTAATCTGTACACGCTTAATCTGTAAGTCAGGGAACTGCTGTTGCACAAATTGAAGCACACCCTGCGCCGCAGCGTCTGGATTGACTTTGGCAAGTTGAGTAAGTTCAGCTAACTTCATAGTCGAATTAAAATAGAATTCTTGTGCGCGTCTAAGGTTTCCACATCACTAATAGTGGTGATGATCGGTGCTAATGTTTGTAAACCCGTCTTCGTAATGAACTGAATCTCAGATTTTTTCAAGAACGTATCCACCCCAATTGGTGAAGTGACTTTGGGCGCTTTTCCCGTGGGTAAACAGTGGTTAGTACCACTGGCATAATCCCCTACAGCAACTGGTGCATACTCCCCCAGAAAGATCGAACCGGCATTTTGAATTTGTGCACACGTTTTCCATGGATCTTGTGTTTGAATTTCTAAGTGCTCGGCGCTGTAGTCATTGGCAAAGGCAATCACTTCATCCATG
>DOSP01000094.1:0-9482 GCA_003512175.1 Candidatus Kerfeldbacteria bacterium | reverse complement strand
CCGCCGCTACCTCTTTTCGCCCACGTTGTGGCAGCTGTTTGGCAATTTCTGCAGCCGTGGCTTCAGCCAACTGGCGATTGGTAGTCGCTAACACCGCGCAAGCATTTTGGTCATGCTCACACCGAGCTAACATATCGGCAGCACAATATTCAGGCTTAGCGGTATCATCTGCAATGATCAAGGCTTCTGATGGTCCTGATAACATATCAATCACCGTACCACGCATCGTCACTTCCATTTTAGCGGCTTGTGTATAGACACTGCCGGGTCCCACAATTTTGAGTACGGGTTTAATTGTTTCTGTGCCCACGCTCATTGCAGCCACTCCAGCAATTCCGCCCACTCGATAGATTTCATCGACACCAGCAATATCCGCGGCGATTAACATTTCTGGAAAATTTCCACGCGGTGGAAAGCACGCTACTACTCTGGGTACGCCGGCTGTTTTCGCAGCAACAGCTAGAATTTGCATAACGGTGGGTAATGGTACTTGTCCAGCCGGTACAGTTAGACCAGCACTGGCAATTGGCGTAATTTTCCAGCCAGTGGTAACACCCTGCACAAATTCAGCGGTTTCTTGCCACTGTGTTGGCAGTTGGCGAGCATGGAATTCTTTGGAAATTTCGATCTGTTTATGAATCATCGCTACTGTGTTGGCCGAAACTTGCGCATAGGCAGCAGCAATATCGTCTTTGGTCACGCGTAACCGATCAAGCGTAAATGCTGGGTCATCAAATTGTCGAATATATTCTAACAGAGCCTCATCGCCACGTTGGGCAATCTTGCTAATCCAGTCACGGGCCACTGCTCGCGCCGGTTCCAGATCTAATTGTGACCGTTTGAGAATTTTTTCTTTTTGTTCTGAAGTAGCTTGTTTCCACTCTACTACGGTAATGAGATTGTTCATAATGATGTATTCCATTGTTTAATTCGTTTAAAGGCTTCTTTGATTTTTTCTGGTGTTCCGCCAAATGAGAACCGAATATGCTGCTCACCATGTGGCCCAAAGGCTGAACCCGGAATAGTAATCACTCCCGTGTCGTTCAGTAACTTCAAGGTAAAATCCCACGATGACAAGTTAGTTTTTAAATACCTAGCCAAAATGTAATACGAACCTTGGGGTCGCTGATAACTGAACAAATCCTTTAACTGGTCTAACTCAGTACAGATCACATCACGTCTGTCTGCCAGCAATTCTTTAATATTCGGATCGTCTGCATAGGGTGTGCCCGTTAAGGCAATCAGGGCAGCATATTGAGAAATAGTTGGTGCACAAATGACAGTGGCATCGTGAACCTTAAAAATTTCTTGTATCACCAGTGGGGGTGCCACCACATAGCCGACCCGCCAACCGGTCATAGCATATTGTTTAGAAAAACTTTTAATGACAATCAGACGGTCACGAATTTCTGGTCTGGTCAGGAAACTTTGATACGGCAAATCGTCATAGACTAAGAAATCATAGGTTTCATCCGAGATGATCACTAAATTATATTTCATGGCTAGAGCTGAAATTGTCTGGAGCTCAGCTAATGATAAGATTTTTCCCGTCGGATTCCCAGGCTGACACACAATGATTGCTTTCGTTTTAGTGGTAATGGCCGCAGCTAGTGCAGCACAATCTGTAACAAATATTGGAACACCGTCCGCCAATTTAATTTGCTCAATGTGGGAAGCATAGCCAGGATCGAAGACAATCACTTCATCTCCAGGGTCAATCATGCTAAATAATGTAGCCATGAGACCCTCCATGGCTCCGACGGTGATACAAATTTCATCTATAAAACATTGTAGCCGTTGGGCAAGCTCGCTGCGCAGCGCTGATAATCCGGGCTGTAGAGAGTATTTACCAATGTCGGGATGAGTGCGTAATAATTCAATGATGCCATCACGGATATAGCCGGGCGTCGGTACATCTGGTATGCCCTGGCCCAACGAGATGGTATCAGCCATAGTACTAGCGATGACTGGCAGTTGCTTAATAGCGGATACCTGGATACGTTCGGTGCGTACGCTCATACACGGATGTTTAATAATTTCATGATGTTTTCTTCTGTTCTGGCAACAGCTATCTGTACTACGTTGCCCCGTTCTCGCTTGCGATACACCTGCCAGCCTTGCGCTTCAAGTGCTCCTAAAAAAATCAAATCATAATCTGGATAGATTTTTTTGCCGGCAGTACTCGGTAGCCAAATCAGACCATCTAATTGTTCTTGATACAGTTGCCAACCAGCCCAAACGGCTGCCGGATAAGAGGTTTGTTCAGAAAAAAATTGTGTTTGATTGACACCATAGTCGTACACATCTACGCGTTCTAGTTTGGTTCGATGAGACAACGGTCGACGAGCAGCTGTGGTTGAGCTATAGATGTCTCCAGTCGATACCAAATTCCAGGAATAGATTAACTTGCCAGCTAAGTCACGTGCTCCTACCATGACACCCCACGTATCTTCTTGTCGGCAAAACGCATGTGTCCCATCTAAGGGATCAATGATCAGTTCCCAAGTGGCTTGATCTGAATCGACTTGCTGTGATAAATCAACGATTTCCTCCGAAGAGATACGATAAGTGCCAGCCAAATCAGATTGTGCAAAATAATCTAAAATGATTCGTTGTACGGCATAGTCGGCAGGTGTAACGTCGTAGTTTCTATTGTCTTGCAATAGACGCAACTGGATATCCTTAGCCACGGCCAATAGTTGTTGACTGGGCAACTGGCTGAAGATGGGGGCTAAATTATTGGGCGTAGGCATAGACGATGTCTTTAATGATGGGCTGGTATTGATGAGCGGTAATGACCGTTGCGGTTGATTCGAGAATTGTGTGTAGTTGAACTAATCCATGCGTTTGCAATGTAGTGCCAGTTTGGGTGACATCACAAATCACCTCAGCTAAATCTAATTCCGGCGCTATTTCAACAGAACCACCCATTTCTACAATAGTCGCTGCAATGCCATTGGCTTGTAAGAATTTTTTTAGACTGTTCGGATAGGCAGTAGCGATACGCAAGCCAGTTAGTTCACCAATGGTTTTTATTCCAGAATCACGTGGCACCGCAATGACCAAGCGGCAATCACCAAAGGGCAAGCGCTGCCGAGGGATAACCGTCGTATTATATTCATAGAGTATATTTGCCCCGACAATACCATACTGTGCAACACCAGATTGCACATAACGTGGAATGTCACGATGTCGGACAAAGGCTATTTCCACCAATACATTTTTGGCCTGCACTAACAATGATCGCCCGATACGTGTCGGCAGCACGATACCAAGTGATTTCAGATAGGCAAGACTACCGTCGCGGAGACGACCACTACTTTGAATGGCAATGCGAATTGAATTTGGCATAGAAAAAATCCGCCTGGGGGCGGAATAAGCGGGCAACGATTCCTAAATGAAAACTACCTAGGAAGCGATGCCCATGACATGGTGATGAACTTGGTTAGAGCGGAACGAATTCATAATGATGCGACCAGTATATGGCACTGACCTATGGTTGTCAAGTTCGCTTAGTAAAACCCCAACGGGCATGGAGCCGGCGTTCCACCGTACCGAAGATCAGCACATCAATGAATAAACCCAGTAAGACAATGGTTAACATCACAGCCATCACTTGGGCAATATTGTTCAACTCACGTCCAATCATCAGCAGTTGGCCTAAACCGGCCGTGATAAACAACATCTCTCCGGCCATTAACGAGCGCCAGGCAAAGGCCCAGCCTTGCTTCAAGCCCGTCACAAAATTGGGCAGCATAGCGGGTAGAATAATCCGGCGATACAGATTAAGTCGCGATAGCTTAAACATTTTACCAACCCGTACATACGTTGGTGGAATGGTGCGCACAGCGCCTTCTACCGCCACAGTGATGCTTAACACTGCGCCCATCAACACCACAAACAGAATAGCTGTTTCGTTTAAGCCGAACCATAGTAATGCCAATGGCAGCCAACAAATACTCGGTAGAGTTTGTAACCCTAAAATCAATCCACCAAAAATTTGTTTTAAGTTCTTATTACGTGCCAAACCCAACCCCACCAGGGTACCCACCACCACGGCAATAGCGAAACCAATCGCCAGCCGTTGCAAACTCACCAATACTGCCGGCAATAACTCACCATCAGACAACAAACTATACCACACGGTGACCACTCGTTTTGGTGAAGGAAAAATATACTTTGGCCAGATGTTCAGTCGCACCACCACTTCCCACAGGGCAAACAGGCTCATCCAGCCGATTAGGGGTTTAAGCCATTTCATGCGTAATCTCTTTAATGTAGCTATCGAGATTAGAATCAAAACTGCGTCGGGGACGTGGTAACGCAATAGTGTACTCACGCACAACCTGGGCTGGGCGTTGGGATAAGATGAGTACTCTGTCCCCCAGCAAGACTGCCTCGCGAATATCATGCGTGACAAATACAATCGATACTGGATAATCCTGCAACAAGGTTTGGACAAATTGTTGTAATCGTTCTCTGGTTTGGGCATCAAGCGCTGAAAACGGTTCATCCATCAAAATAATGTTTGGCTCAATAATGAGGGTGCGGGCCAAAGCGGCGCGTTGTTTCATCCCACCAGATAGTTCATGTGGAAAGGCTCGACCAAATTGTTCTAAGCCAACAATCTTCAAATACTGTTCTACCTTGTCCGGTTGCTGGTTGGTGAGACCAAAGCCCACATTTTTTTCAACAGTCAGCCACGGCAATAGCGCCGGATCTTGAAACATCATCGCCAATCGACCATCCCGAGACACACTGCCGCTGGATGGTTCATCTAACCCGGAAATGACATTGAACAAGGTCGACTTCCCACAGCCAGATGGCCCAACTACGCACACCACTTCGTGTTGGCCAACCGAGAATGAGATATCGTGTAAAACTTCCGTGCGTTGTTGCTTCGACGCAAAGGTCTTACTAATAGTGCTGACCTGTAATTTCGTTGAGGATGGTGAAGTCATACAATTGGTTAAAATCAAGTCCGGTTGAATCAATAAAGCCAAGGGCCTCCGCCTGGGAACGCATGGTTTCAATCCCGGCTTGATCTGGCGCCACGCTGGGGTTCAAACGTACCCACGCGTTGGCTAGCACTGTCTCATCTACGGCAGCCCCTGTCAGCTTTTCAATCTCTGTATTCACAATAGTTTGAGCTTCAGTGGGATGTGTCGTCATCCAATCGGTTGCGGTTACGTGTGCCGTCAACCACTGTTTCACCACCTCGGGACGTTGCTCTAAAAAATCGGTACTGACAATCACCACCGTAGTCACGGCTGGATCATCCCACAAGACTTCCGCACCAGCTTCAGCTACCAATCGGCTGACCCACGGTTCTGGTACCCAGGAACCATCTAATTTGTTTTGCGCAAATAGTGAAATCTGATCAGCATTGGCCATTGGGCTAATCGTCACTTGATCGAGCATGCCTTTATTTTGGAAATACGTCCGGAGGGCAACGTCTTGGGTATTGCCTTGTTGGGGTGACGCGAAGGTTTTTCCGGTGAAGACACTATCACCTTGCGTACGATACGCTGCCGCTAACTCTGGCTGTACCACGAAGGCTGCACCACCAGACATACCGCCACTGATGATACGAATCGCCTCACCTTCCGATTGCACATAGGCATTCAATGCAGGGCTCGGACCAATGTAGGCTAAATCAATCTGGCCAGCAAACAACGCTTCAATTTCGGCCGGCCCAGCATTAAAGGTATAGGGCTCAATGGCAAAATCTCCTAAGGCTTTCTGAAACGTCCCATCCGCTAAACCAACTAATGGTTGGGCATGGGTGATATTGGGAAAATATCCAACCCGAATCACCTGATTCTCATTAGAAGCTGTGTTCGTGCAGCCGATGAACAAAATCAGCCCAAACAACAAGATAACGGAGAGTCTCATAACACTCCTATAGCACTACAAGTCAAACGTCGTAGCCGAGCTGGCGCAAACGCTCTTTGATATCCCCTTTTTCTTTAGAAGTGACGATATCGCGCATGCAATAAACGACAAAATCAGTGACCGAATCAAAGCCAGTTTGGTCTACAATGGTGTGTAACTTGTTATATAACGGTCGTGGAATTTTGATGGTCGCCTTGTCTTCCATAACGAAGCTAGTATAAGTGAATTCAACCCCATTGTACAGATACCCAACACGGACGTCTATCATAACTTAATGCATGGTATAATTTAGTACATCACTCTATGAAAAAGCCTATCTTGATTATAACCCTGTTGACGGGTTTATTAATCACTACAACTGCCGAAGCATTCGATTGCGACACACCTACAATACAGGAGGCCTTTGATGCAGCAGATCTTGTCGCCGTGGGCACAGTCATTACTAAGGAGTATCAAGGCAGTGAAACGGAAAAAAAGGACAATCTTGCCGTTGTCACACTCAAGCTCACGCAAACATGGAAAGGTTCAGCTACCGATAACCTAACCATTGACACATATGATGCTCGCTGTGGTCTATTGGGATGTCTTGGTAAGACGCTGAAGCTGGATCAAGAGTATTTAGTGTATGCCGAAAAAACTACTGACGGCAGATGGGAGCTCAGTGATGCCCTGTGTGGACGTACACGAGAGCTTGCACAAGCTGATGAGGATATTGAAAACCTGGACACCGTGGCGCGTGAAGCCACCATTGAAACATTCAAACTCTCACTATATAACAGAATTATCCTGCTTCTACCTGTCCATCTCTTTGCTGTTGCTGCCATTCTCGTGATCACTATACTACTACTCTATATCATCATTCGAACTCGAAAAAAATAGTGTCTAATTGGTAGCCCCACGGGGAATCGAACCCCGATTTGAGCGCTGAGAACGCTCCGTCCTAACCGTTAGACGATAAGGCCAAATGTCCGGCTATTGTACTACACTGTGTTCATCACGTCATCATCATTGACAAATGCTCAAAAAAATGGTAGTTTTTACTCATGAATAAACTCGAATCACGTCTGCCACAACCAGAGACAGCGGCCAACTCAAATCCAGAGGAAGGCCGAGAACACATGCTTGATCAAATTGATCATGTGCAAAGCATGGTCAAACGACAGCTGCAAACACTGACACAAGAACGTGGCCGGTTTGGTCGCCTTGCTCGTTTCTTTGAAGAAAAAATTAAAGGTAACCGTACCGCCGAAACGTTGCTTGATCAAAAAATGAATCAGTTGAAGTCATGGCACGAAAAAGTGCAGCGTGATCCTACACAAATCACGGGTGCCAAGCGTTATTTAGAATTGAACCATGCCAATGAATTACTGGCCGTGTCTGATCGACCCGTGGAGCACCACGAGCAGTTGGCCGATACCATTATGGCCGATGCCGTTGAATCAGGAAAAAGAATTACGGAAGATGAGGCTCAACGTAAGGCTACCCAAGTGCTCAAAGAACAGGAAGATTTGGAAGCGCGCTGGTTCGCAGAAGGTGATGCCATGAACACACAAGCGGAACTGGAAACAGCAGCGCGTGAAGAAAATGTTGCTGCCTACCGCGAAAAACTGGCCGCCACGCAAAGCACGGTTGAAGATAAAATTGCTGTGCTGAAGCAAGAAGAGAGAAAAGAACGGGTAACCAATATGGAAGTGGCTGCTGGTGAACGTATGGTTGACCCCGTGATTGCTGGTTGGTTTAACATTGGTACCGCTCGCACTGTAGCCGCAGAAATTGAGCAAGCTAGATTACCGGTTACCCAACTCTATCGCGAACAAGTGCAACGTGGCGCGAAATCACTACGCGCTCAGATGAAAGCGTTCGAAGGTTTACTGACTGGTCGGTTTACACCAGCTAAGTTTTCTACGATCGTAGAAAAAATTCGGGCTGAGCTCGGGCCTGGTCCGGCGATTGATCATTCACTCCATGACAGTGCCGAGGCTAGTTTTGCTGCCTCCCGTATCAAAGAAGGTCTCCAACGCTTAAAAGATTACTCCACTCTCCGCAACTATGGCGACGGTGATATTGAACTGTATCGCACGTCAGGCAGTGGTGATGAAATTTCTATTGTTATTCGACCAGAAAAGAAAGTGCTGGTTGTTTCCGAACACAGTTTGCACGAAGCGGGAGTAGACAGTTGGGATATTGAACGGCTGTTTCCATCATCTTCCGAAGAATTAGCCGAGTACGTAGCTACGCGGGATAAAGCATATTCAGCAGGCGATGACGTTGCTGCAGCAGCATAAATACAGCAATGGAAACGGCATAGGCCGAGATGGTACCAAAGACGATTCCGAAGGCAGGAAACGTATACATAGCTGACAAAGAATAGGATAAAAAAACCACACTGCCTAGTGGACTGTTTTTCCAGACCTTGAACAAAAACTGACTGTCGTGGTGCCAGTGCAAAATAATAAAGGTACTGATGTAGGCAGCCGGAAAATAACTAATAATGAGTCCCCAAAATGGATTTAGTGTTTTAGATAATAAAACTGCTAAAGCAATAATACTGCCGGCAAATACGGCTCTGCCAATTTTTTGCGCTGTGGAATAAGTTATTGGTTGAGACAGGGCAGCCACTGGCGATCGAATAGTAATACTGTAATATCCTAGACACAACACTATGCCGTACACAACCAGAGCGATCGGCAAATGAGAAAATTTGGTAATGGCCAGTGGTGGGGTTAACACTAACCAAACAGACAAACTACCTAGAGTGCAGACGATGATGGATGGTATTTTCGCTAAGCGTAGCTTCGACAAGTAAAGATAAGCTGCCGCAAACACAATCGTAATAGCTGCGGTAAGCGGCGTAAGTTTGACAATTTCAGCAATAGTTTGAGGTGAAGTAGTCCACCCAATAAAAAACAAACTGATGGCCGCTGTTGATGGCAGTGAAATAATCATGCCAGCAGTTTTTTCCGAAGCCCGCTCGGCCAAAAAACTCAACAATGCAATAAACGCCCCACCGACGATGAACGAGGTGGCCAGCTGCAAAATAAGTAATCGACTCACAATTTTTTTCCAGCCTCTACTGCCATATCGACTAAGCGATTGGCGTAACCACATTCGTTATCGTACCAACTGACCACCTTCACCAGGTTTCCGCCGACCACCAAGGTGAGTGATAAATCGACAATGGATGATTCAGATCGACCAATAATGTCATGCGACACGATAGGTTCATTCGTTACCGCTAAGATACCTAGATATTCTGTCTGTTGTGAAGCCTGGGTTAATGCCTGGTTCACCTCTTCAACAGTGACATCTTTTTTGAGCAGCATCGACATATCGGATAATGACCCAGCTGGCGTGGGTACCCGTAATGCAAAGCCATCAAACTTACCCTGATAGGCTGGCATGGTTCGACCAAAGGCTTTGGCCGCACCGGTGGAGGTGGGAATAATATTCAAAGCGGCACCTCGGGCTCTGCGCAGATCCCCTTTGTGGGTACCATCAACTAAATTTTGATCCGCCGTATAGGAATGAACAGTGGTCATCATGGCTTTTTCTACACCAAAGGTATCCATCATCACCTTCATCACTGG
>DOSP01000019.1 GCA_003512175.1 Candidatus Kerfeldbacteria bacterium | reverse complement strand
CGGCTGCACGTTGGCGTATTCCGCGCCGAACAGCGCCTTCACGCGGTCGATCGCCAGCTGCTCGACGATGTCCACGTATTCGCAGCATCCGTAATAGCGCTTGCCGGGATATCCTTCGGCATACTTGTTGGTAAGCTGCGAACCCTGCGCCTCGAGCACCGCGGGGCTGACGTAGTTCTCGGACGCGATCAGCTCGAGATTCTCGCGCTGGCGGGTCTCTTCGGCTTCGATGGCGGGGCGGACTTCCTCGTCCCTGAGGTGACGGGTCATGGCAGTATCCTTGTCAAAGTGGATCTGGCTTGCGACCAGATTGCTCGGGTTGAGCGGAGCCACCTTACTATAAAAACTATTTCAATACAACCTTCTTGTCACATCATCTACTGATGCGACGGCAGGGATGCGGATATGTCAGTGTATTTTATAATTCGTGCAAGTGGGCTCGTTCCAACACCGTTTCAAAGAGTTGTTGTAACGACAAACCATGTCGTTTTAATAACTGCTCGACTAATTCAGCCTTAACTTGTTCAGAATCATTATCCGTCACCCAATGGTCAATTTCACCGATCGTATAGTTTTCTGGATTAGCCGGGTCGGCTGGCTCCTGGTCATCCGGCGCTTCGTGAAACCAGACATCAACACAATAACTGGTTGACTCACCAGGAAAATGAAACTCAAAACCGCAACTGCCATCAACTGGCGGTGAAGTAGGCATATGGACACGTTCCCAATCAATCAGGGTAGCAGGATCCAGTTTTGGTTTCACTTCTCGTTTTTCTGTGCGCCCTCGCGACATACGTTCCTAATATTCTATCACGGCCAAATCGCCTTCGTCCATCCAGTTATATAACCATTCGGCATTGGCATAGGAAATATTCACACAGCCATGACTCATCGGATGACCAAAATTGTTATGCCAATAGGCGCCATGTAAATAATAGTGTGGACGGAACTGTAAATTGTACAGCGTGTTTGGTAAATAGTAGCCGGGCCCGGAATACAGATGGCTATATATTTTTCGTTGAATATGATATTCGCCGGGCGGAGTGGGTGTGGCCGGCAAACCGGAGGAGATTAAAAATGATTTGACCAAATAGCCTTGCTCATAGGCATACATCCGCTGCTCACTTAAATCAACGCGCACATATTTGTCGACGTCCGTACGACCATCTGGTTTTAACTTACCTGGTATGGTGATTACATCGGCTTTGCTATCTTTGTTGATTTTCCCGACGGCCAGATTCACCCCACTATGAAAATCTTCTTCGTAGGCAAAAAAACCAGGATTGATATCTTTACCGTTGGCTTCATAGATTTTTACCTGCGGCCCACCCTTGCCTTGCACGCCCACTACTACCTCAGCTTTCCCATCACCGTCCATATCGCCAGCGGCAATGTTCACGCCACCACGATGCCCTTCACCAAATACTTTGAATTCACCAACAATGGTTTTATCAACATTATAGTCATACACCTTCACCCAGGCCTCACCGTTTTGATGAACCGCCATAAAAATTTCATCGGCGGCATCGTTATCCACGTTGCCAGCCGCTACGCTCACACCCCCATTATTGTCGGCGGCAAAGGGATGGTACTCGATTGATTTGGCCGCTCCGCGCACGGAAAATATTTTTACGGTTGGCTCCATGCCAATACCACTGCCGACGATAATCTCAGCTTTGCCATCGCCATCCACATCGCCCGTCGCCACGTTGACACCACCTTTATAATTTTGATCAAAAGCGAAGAAGCCAACGGTTTGATCTACCCGGCCAGTGCCATCAAACACCCGAATGTGTGGACCCCCACCCTCTTTTGGACCGGTGACAATTTCCGCGGCACCATCACCATCCACATCGCCAGCTGCCACGTTGACTCCGGCCGTCATGGCTTTATCGTAGGCATAGAATTGAAGAATGAATGAACCATCTAACCGAAAGGTGCGCACATGAGGTTCGCCGCCTAAGCCGGCACCGGTGACAATTTCCCCTACTCCATCTTTACCCAAGTCAGCCATGGCCACGCTCCCACCGCCAGTAAAGCTTTGGTCATAGGCATAGAAACTATTGTTCTGTTTCCAACTGCCCGCCGTAGATTCAACAAAAAAACGCACTTCCGGTGCGCGTACATAAGTAGCCGCTACGCTAAACTGGCCAGTACTGGCCCAGGTAAGCGCTGCGACGCTAAGATACAATAATATCTGCCTCCTGAATTTCATTTTGCCAAAATTTTACTTTTGTTTTTTCACCCAGCGTGCATGCGACAACGTAATCATAGCAAAAAAAACGACCTACGTCAAATAAACCTCCCCCTCAATCCCCCTCTTTTCAGGAGTGGGGAAGAAAAGATAACCCCACACTTTATGTGTGTGGGTTATTTACTTACTAAGTACGCCACCAAACCGATGATGAAGACAAGCACCACCGCGGCGACAAAGCCGAGGGCGATCATCATGGTTAGGCTCATGCCTGGGCGATTGAAAAGTTTCATGAACTAAGTATATCGTTATTTCTTTACTCTGTAAAACAAGTCTATTGCCCGTGGCATTTTTTATACTTCTTCCCCGAGCCACATGGACAAAGTTCATTTCTCCCCACTTTGGGAATACTCGTTTCAGCTGGTTGGACTGCTACGGGGCCAGAGCTATTTGTCTGACTCGCCATATTTTTCTTGGCACCGTGCAGATGTTGTTTTTGTAACTGCTGTGGTTCCGGGGCCAACTTTTTCACGTCTGCCATTTTATAAATACTATAGACTACCTGCTTCTGGATATTCGACATCAATTCGGTAAACATGCCATAGCCTTCGTTCTTGTATTCCACCAATGGATCCTTCTGGCCATAGCCACGCAGGCCAATCCCCTCGCGCAGATAGGACATTTGATCAAGATGCTCTACCCAAAGAGTATCTATAGCGCGCAAATAAAAACCTTTTTCGATGTTATACACCAATTCCGGATTTCCCACCTCTTCCACCATTTTGGCATAGCGGTCTATGGCAAGACTGGTCAGATACTCCATAATCTTGGTACGCGCTTGGGCATCTTGGAGCTTATCACCGGCTTGCAGTTGCAGATCACCTAACGTTTTACGTTGCTCTTGAGCAATGGGAAAAATAGAATGAACCGTTTCGTACACTTCTTGAATGTTCCACTGTTTCTCGTTATCCATATTAGTATGGAACGACACGACATATTCAATTTCGCTTTCTACTAATTCCATAATCATGCCACTGACCTCTTCCGGTTTGGCCTGCAAAATTTCGTTCCGTTTTCGATAAATCACTTCACGATGACGGTTCATCACATCATCATACTTCACGAGGTGTTCACGAATATCAAAGTTATGGCCTTCTACTTTCTTCTGGGCAGTTTCAATTGAGCGCGATACAATCCGATTCTCAATGGGCATATCTTCCGGCCACTTCAACGTATTCATCATTGATTTAATACGATCAGTCGCAAAGATGCGCATCAGATCATCTTCCATGGAGACGAAAAATTGCGAAATACCAGGATCCCCTTGCCGGCCAGATCGACCCCGCAATTGATTATCAATTCGACGAGCTTCATGGCGTTCCGTACCAATCACCACCAGGCCACCCACCTGGCGCACCGTTCCTGCTTCCACTGAATCAACCGGGTTACCTCCTAAAATAATATCAACACCACGACCAGCCATATTGGTAGCCAACGTCACGGCGCCTTTCCTACCGGCTTGAGCAATAATTTCCGCTTCACGTTCGTGTTGTTTGGCATTCAAGATTTGGTGTGGCACGCCAGCATCGGACAAAAGTTTTGACAAACGCTCATTTTTTTCAATGGAAATGGTACCGATCAAGACCGGGTTGCCCGCCTGATGATACTGCCGAACTTTTTCGACCACAGCTTTGAGCTTACCCCGTTCATTACGGAAAATAGAATCAGATATATCTTTCCGCACCACCGGTTGATGCGTGGGAATCGCCACTACATCCAATTTGTAAATCTTATAAAATTCTTCTTTCTCCGTCACCGCTGTACCGGTCATGCCAGACAACTTGGTATACAGCCGAAATAGATTTTGGAAGGTAATCGTGGCCAAGGTGCGTGATTCACGCCGAATTTCTAAGCGCTCCTTAGCTTCAATGGCCTGATGTAAGCCCTCGCTATAGCGCCGACCGGGCATTAAGCGTCCCGTAAACTCATCGACAATGATGACTTCGTTATTTTTGACGACGTAATCTTTGTCGCGCTTAAACAAGGCAAAAGCTTTCAAAGCTTGTTCGATGTGGTGTACCGTGGTCACGCCACCGGCTTCATAAATATTGTCGATGCCTAACCAGTCTTCCATCTTGGTAATGCCAGCAGCGGTTAAGGTGGCTACCCGCATTTTTTCATCCACGTTGTAATCTTCGTTCTCTACTAACCGTTCTACGAGCTGGGCAAAGCGATAATATTGGTCAGTGGCGGCTTCGGCTTCACCGGAAATAATTAACGGGGTGCGGGCTTCGTCAATTAATATGCTATCGACTTCATCAATAATGGCATAATGCAAACCTTGTTGCGCTTTACGGGCAAAGTTGGTCACCATATTATCGCGCAGATAATCAAAGCCAAATTCATTATTGGTTCCATAAATAATATCGGCCCGATAGGCTTCGTGCCGTGGTACGGGCCGCAGATTATCCATATCGACCTTAAACGATAATTCGGTATTTTCCTCACCCGTAGCGGCTTCGACTTGATGCTTGTATTCAGGATCAAACACGTACGACACCATCTGGTTTTGAATACAGCTAATCGATAACCCTAACCAGTTATACAATCGACCCATCCAATCGGCGTCACGCCGAGCTAAGTAATCATTAACTGTGACCACATGCACACCCTTGCCAGATAAGGCGTTGGTATAGACGGCCAATGTAGCGGTCAAAGTTTTCCCTTCACCAGTTTTCATTTCAGCAATCGTACCGCGGTGTAACACTAACCCACCGATAATTTGAACATCGTAATGCCGTTGGCCCAACACGCGCTTGGCTGCTTCACGTACTACCGCAAAGGCATCAGGCAGAATATCATCTAATGTTTTACCGCCAGCCAACTGCTCTTTGAATTTGGCTGTCTGTTGCTTCAGTTCATCATCAGACAGGGCAGCGTACGTTGCCTCCAACTGATTAATGCGTTGTACAGTTGGCTGCAGCGACTTAACGATTTTGGCGCTGTCGTCACCAAACCACTTATCTAGAAAGTTCATACCGCCGACTTCAGGTCGCGTGATGCGGCATTAGCTTTACGATGTTTGGTTTCTAATTTGTTTTTGAGATCACGTAGTTGGCGGATAAGTTCATCCTTGACAATATCGATGGCACCATACATATCTACGGCCACCTCTTCCGTGAATAAGACTTCATGGCCAACATGCAATTGGGCAGCGGCTCGATATTCCTCTTTCCGCTGCTCTCTGACGTGTTCTAACGTCACGCGGATTTCAGTAATAGCCTCATTATATTTAATTAAACCTCCAATCTTATCGTCTACATAGGCTTGTAACGCTGGCGTTACAGTAATATTTTTTCCGGTAATTTGTATATTCATACCTGAAGGAGTATAGCATTAAAAGCCAACATATTCAATCTCCTCCATCAATTGTACCCCCGCCTTATCCCGTACCTGCTGTTTTACATAGGAAATCAGCTGAACCACCTGGTCGGCAGTGGCTTGGCCCACGTTTAAAATGAAGTTCGCATGGGTGGGAGAGACCATAGCGTCACCAATCCGATAGCCTTTTAACCCCAGCTCATCAATCAGTTGCGCGGCAGATTTTGAGGAATCAGGTGGATTTCTAAATGTGCACCCGGCCGTATCCTCACCCACATTTTGTTCTTGCTTCTTCAGATTCGACAACTCAATCATGGTTTTTCGTAACGTCGTAGGATCACTGGGCTGCAGTTGAAAAGTGGCATCGAGGACAATCAATGGTTCGCGTTTGAAAATACTGTTGCGATAACTAAACTGACATTGCGTATTAGATAACATGGTTATTTGTCCTTGCCGATCTGTCACGGTACATTCCGTTAGTACCTTAGAGATGTCTGATCCACGGCAGCCTAAATTGGCCCAGATCGCGCCGCCAACGCTAGCCGGCACACCGGTGGCAAATTCTAAACCAGCCAAGCCTTTTCCTACCGCCGCCCTAATTACCGCACTCAAGGGTAAACCGGCTCCGGCTGTTACCGCATTTTCTTTGATGGCAATTCCTCCGATTTCAACTTTAATCACTAAACCATCAAACCCTTTATCGTTCACTAACACATTGCTCCCACCCCCCAGGATACAGAGCGGCTGTCCGGCATTTTTATTCAGTGCTTGTATTAATTCATCTATGGTTTTTGCACGAAAAAAATACTTGGCTGGACCACCGATTTTGAAGGTGGTAAAGGGGGCTAGTGTTACGTTTTGTTCGAACATAACTGTTCCGCTACTTGATAGACATCTCCGGCTCCCACAATCAGCACCACATCATTCGCTTCCACATGCTCCGCTAACAACTGGACTGTTTGTTTATTATCTTTTGAGTACAACACCATTTTGCCGCGTTGTTCAACCGCTTTCACTAAATCATCTGACGATACCGTTTGATCCTGCACTTCTTCGCGACCGGCCACATCAAATACTTCTTGAATGATCGTCAAATCCGCTTGATCAAACGCTTCTGTAAAACCTTTAAACAAACGTTTCGTCCGGTTATGTTGATGCGGTTGAAAGACAATCACCACTCGTTTATCCGGATACCATTCTTTAGCCGCCTTCAGTGTACTAGTCAGTGCCGTAGGATGATGGGCGTAATCGGAAATGACATCGGCGCCACGATACTGACCAACTAATTCGAACCGGCGCCAGGTTCCAGTAAAATTATCTAAACCGGCCTGAATCATTTTGGGATCAATCGCCAAATGACGCGCATAGGCAATGACAGCTAAGGCATTATAGATATTAAAATCACCTGGGACATAAATAGTGTAGCGTGCACCATCCACTACAAAACTTTGCTGATGACCTGATTTGGAAATATCCTTCGCCATGTAATCTGCCTGGGCGTGAATGCCAAACGATACAGTAGTACCTTCAAACCCCAGTTCCTGACTTTCAGAATCGTCCGCATTGCGCACAAAAATACCGCCAGCTGGTAATAAATCCAGATACCGTTGAAACGTCATCTGAATATGATCCAAGTCGCGGTAATAATCGAGATGGTCTTCTTCAATATTGGTGATAATGATCGTATTAGGATGTAGCTCCAACATATGCGCACGATACTCGCAGGCTTCCACCACAAAATTTTCTTGATCTTTTCCTACCCGGACATTACTGCCTAAAGTCTTAATGACACTCCCCACAATCGCCGTTGGATCATAACCAGCTTCGGCTAACACCAGGGTGAGCATGGCCGTGGTGGTGGTTTTGCCATGCGTGCCCGACACAGCAATGCGCCGCTGATAGACCGACATCATTTCCCCCACCGCCCGGAAATAGCTCATGGTGCGGCTTTCTAATTTTCGTCTAATCAATTCAGCTCGTTCTGCATTGGTTGGTTGCACAGCATCGGAATAGATATACAGATCGTAATCAAATGGCATGAGTGTAGCGTCCTGTGGCACTTGTACAGGAATACCTTCATGGCGGAGGGCTTGTACCACGGCACTATCGGTGGCGTCAGAACCCATCACTCGTTTACCCAGTTGTTTGGCAATGCGCGCCAAACCAGACACACCGGCTCCGCCAATGCCGATAAAATAGATTGATTGGACGTGATCAAATTTCATACAGTGCCATCATTTTAGAGCACTGGGTGTAATTTGCCAATGAGATACAGTGAACCAGTCACGAGACCGATATCTTGTTTCCGAAGTTTAGTGCGTAATTGCTGGTAGGCTGTAGGTGCATCAGACACTTTAGATACTTTGATTGTACGATTGAGTCGCCTAATCACGCGTTCCAACTCAGTTAATGAATGACTACGCGGAAAGGTGGTCAGGATGATTTCGTCAAGCAGAGGTAATAATGGCTTGAGGGTATGATAACTATCTTTCGTTTGTTTAATGGCGCAAAGACCAATTACTCGTTTCTGCTCTATCGGTACTACTTGTTTCAGTGACTGTACAAAGGCTGTCATTTTCTGGGGATTATGGGCTCCATCAACAATCACTAACGGATGTTTGGAGATAACCTGAAAGCGACCCGGTTGATAGGCCTGCTGTAAACCATACCGAATCGCTTGGCTCGCTACACCTAAACGTCGAGTTGCTTCAATGGCTAAGATGGCATTACGCACTTGATAGGCGCCGAGCATGCGTAATTTAATTTTTTTTAAACTCTTATAATCGAACTCTGTACCATGGAGTGTAGTGCTATGGATCTTGGCCGCAGTCAGGGAAATATACTCACCGCGCTTGACTAAGCGCGAACCGGTTAATCCGATACAGCTAGGTTTAATAATGGCTTGTTTATCTTTGGCGATATGCTGTTTGGTGTTGCCGAGCAGATTCATGTGATCTAAACCAATATCCGTGACGATTGCCACGGTGGGTTGCACAACATTGGTGGCATCCAGTCGGCCACCGACGCCCACTTCAACGACCGCATAATCTACTTGACGGTCCGCAAAATATTGAAACGCGAGCAGGGTAAAAAATTCAAAATGGCTCGGGTGAATATTGACCACATGCTGCCACAAACGATTCGTGATGCGTAGCGCCGTTCGTTCAGTGATTGATTTACCGTTCACCACAATCCGTTCTAAGGGTGAGATCAAGGCTGGCGAGGTGTACACGCCAACGCTGTAACCAGCCGCTTGTAGAATACTGGCAATCATCTGACAGGTTGAGCCTTTGCCCGATGTTCCACCCACATGCACTACGCGATAACGACGTTCCGGATGTGCTAAACGATCAACGGCTTGTTCCATGCGCATTAATGAGTAACTCAAACCAGCTTTTGGTTCACTGTCCCTGAGAAACTGCTGGAGTTGTTTCAACGATCGGAATTGCCGAGGCGTTCGATGATCTGACATAAAGTGCTGGTGGCGTTGCTCGGAAGTAATTGTTTGATGCTGCTTTCTAATTGAGATCGTTTTGACAAAGTTGTCTTGATCAGTTGAATCAGTTTCTCTTGAGTTAATTCACTTTGTGATGCTACCACGGCAGCTTGGTGGTCTTCTAACCACTTGGCATTATCTTCTTGGTGTGACTGCGGTATCGGTATAACAATAGCGGCTTTGCCCAAAGCCGCTAATTCTGAAATCGTTCCAAACCCGGCACGACATACAACCAGATCTGCTTTAGACAACGCCTCAGCAAATGTATCGGTTAATAGAGTAAACGATTGATAATGACTGTGATCAATTTTTTTTGAAATTTTTCCTGTTCCGGTACTATGTATTACATTATAATGCTGACAGAGTTCCAATGAAACGAGATCGTTAATGGCTTGGGCGCCAGTACCACCGCCCATGATGAGTATAGTTGGTATGGTCGGATTGAGTGTAAACGTATTGGTCTTAACAGTCAGCGCACGTACCGGGTTACCTACTTCTGTTGCTTTTGTAAGAACACTCGTAAATGGCTTCATCAAACGAGTTGCCAAACTCATGCACATATCTTGGTGATGCACCAGCACAGGAATGTTGCACCACCACGCCGCCCACACCAGTGGGACAGATACGAATCCACCAGCAGACACGACAACGTCTGGGTGATGCTTCAATAATAAATACCAGGCTTTATAAAATGCTCCAATGATGATAAGCGGATCAATCACATTTCGTAAAGAAAAATATCTGCGCCATTTTCCGGCAGGTAATGTCAAATACGTCATGCCAGTGACCAATTGTCGTTCTACTCCAGTGTGAGTACCGACAAACCACAACTCATGATTCTTCAGTTGTTCCGCTAAAGCCAGTAATGGTGTGACGGATCCGGCGGTACCTCCCCCACTGAACATGATACGCATACTAGCGTTGGACAGTTTGCCTGGAAATGTTGATTAAAATACCGACGGCTGCCAACAACGTGGCCATCGAGGTACTGCCATAACTGATAAACGGTAATGGGATGCCAGTCAGCGGCAGTAACGACAACATCGCCATGATATTCACGATAGCCTGAAAGGTAATCCAGGTGATAATGCCAGCAGCGACAATCTTACCAAAGTTATCCGGCGCGGTTTTCGCCACTTGAATCCCTTGCCACATGATACCCACATACAACGCCACCACACTTAATGCAATAATAAAACCCATTTCTTCAGCCACTACCGCAAAAATCGAATCGGTCGATACTTCTGGCAAGTAGTTAAACTTTTGGCGCGAATGACCTAGCCCTAACCCGAAAAAGCCGCCTGAACCAATAGCCAACAATGCCTGGTTGATATGAAAACCAATGCCTAATGGATCGAGATCAGGGTTCAGGAACACGGTTAACCGATTAGCTCGGTAACTAAACGACGGAATGAACAGCGGCAGCACTTTCACTAAAAACAATAAGACGCCAATACCACTGGCCACAATCACCCCTAGATGTTTCCAGGGTGCACCGGCTACGTAGTACGCCACCACCGCAATCACGGCAATCACCACCATCGTACCAAGATCTTTCTGTACACCAGCAATCATTAAGACCAAAAAACCGATCATAGTCATGAATGGGGCAAAGCCGGTTGAGACATCGTGAATCGTACGGCTGCGTTGCCGGGCTTCTAACCAGACACCCAGGTACAATAAAAATGTCAGTTTAATCAGCTCAGATGGTTGAAACAAAATCCCTCCAAAATTGACCCAGCGGCGGGCTCCCAATAATTCCACACCGATCCCTGGGACGATCACCATCAGCAGGAAGATAATGTTAATCACCACTAATGGAAAAGCGTAGCGTTTCCAAATATGATAATCCACGCGTGATAAGATCCACATCATCGGGATGCCAAATAATACGCCATAGAGCAATTGCCGTTTCACAAAGTAGTAGGGATCATCAAATTTTTCGAAACCAGCCACAGAACTGGCCGAGGACAACATGATTAAGCCAAACACCAGTAGAATCAGTAGCAAACCCAATAACGTATAGTTGGGAAGATGCCAGTGAGCGGTGATAGTGCGAATACGTCGCATTAATCCAGTTCGTTTAAGGTTAATGTCCGACTGACACTATAGCGTAAGCGATGCTTCAGTTCGGCTCCCTTTTGCAACACTACCCGGTTTCTTCGTTTGATTTTGATGCGCAAACCACGTGGCCGCCACTTGCGAGTGAATTGGTCAGTTTCGAGCAACTGGGTTTTTGTTTGTTTATAGAGAAACACTTTAATCTTGCGTTTGCTGGGCGTACGAGTCACTACGATGAACAGCTTCACATTACGAGCGGAAAAGACGCGAGCCAAAATTTTCCGCTGCACTCGAGTATTAAAGGTCAGAGTTTGCTGAATCTTGTTGGCATTACAGTTGATCAAGAAAGCTTGCTGGCCACGTCGTTCTACCACAATCCGCATTTTCTTGTTTTTGGCATACTTCCGATGTTTATAGTCTGCCGTTGGATAATTTGCCAAAATCCCACCCAAGGCTGCTGAATTATCGCAGGTGTAAATTGGCCAATACCCAATATATAATCGACCACTGCTTGGCCCATAATCTGGTGCTCCAATCAATAATTCCGCCTGACCATCACCATCGACATCAGCGGTGGCCACAGTGTAACCAGCTTGATCACCCGCCACTTCACCCAACAACGCTGTATCACCGGTCGTGGTATGCACCCAGACTGAACCGGCTTGCGGGTCTAATTCAGACGGCGCACCAATCAGCACACCATCGCCAAACGTAGCCAGTGACTTCCCAAACAAATCGCCGGCGGCAGCTCCGGAAAGTTTGGTTGCGGTTGAATTGATATACACTACACCAGCATTATCGCCTGCACTATCGTTATACGGTGCACCAATGTAGATATCACCCCCTACAATCGCTAAGCTGCTCCCAATCCGTTCCCGTTTGGTGCTCCCAACAATTGCATTGAAGGCGTCAAGACTGGTGCTGACATATTGACTGGTTTTTCCTGGAACGGTATAGACTGCTCCCACGTCGCGTTCACCATCATCGTGTTTGGTGGCCGACACCACCAGATCTGTTAAACCATCGCCGGTGACGTCACCTGCCACCATGGCCGTACCGGCATAATCGTAATCATCCGTCCCGGCCAATAACGGCTGATCGGCTAAATCGTATTCGCCAGTAAACGCCGTCGCTTGTCCATACACCAGATACACCCCACCACTTCGATCATTGTGCCAAGTAGCACCAATCGCAATATCGTCAAACCCATCTGTATTTAAATCACCAGCCCACGCCACACTCACGCCCGCATGATCATTTTTGGTCTCGCCCGACCAGCGTGGTCGATTCTCTACCGTTTGAGTGGTGAAGTGTGTGGCTTGGCCATAGATTAAATAGACTGTCCCAGGATTAGTCACTGACGTATCGTGGTAAATCGACGTCATGACAAAATCATCGTAGCCATCGGCATTCACATCCCCTACTCCAGCAATGGCTGAGCCGAGTTGGTCACCATCATCTTCACCCTGGAAAGCCGGTAAGGCATCAATCGCCTCTTCATCAAACCGACCGGATTGCCCATACAACAGATACACGGCATTAGCGCTGGGTGCCCCGATAGCGACATCTTCATAGCCATCACCATTGATATCCCCTACATTAGCCAACGCCTCGGTAGCTTCTTGACTGGCTACAGCCGTTTCTGCATAGGCTAATTCACTTAATTCAATCTCCGTGACCGCTAATGTGAGGAAGGGGAAAAACATGGACGTTACCGTTTTAAAACCGCTAAAAAGGCTTCTTTAGGAATATCAATTTTGCCCATGGCTTTCATTTTTGCTTTACCCTTTTTCTGCTTCTCTAATAATTTACGCTTGCGGGTAACATCCCCACCATACAGTTTGGCGGTGACATCTTTCCGCATCGCCGGAATACGCTCCGACGCAATAATTTTACCACCAATGGCCGCTTGCAGTCGAACTTCAAACATTTGACGAGGTAAGACCTTCTGCAATGAACTCACAATCACCCGACCAGCCGATTGAGCTTCATCCTCATACACGACGGAAGCTAAGGCTTCAATCGGATCGCCCGCCACCAAAATATCCATGCGCCGCACTTGGCAAGGCTGATAACCCTTAAACTCGTAATTCAGGGAAGCATAGCCAGACGACACATTTTTCAGTTTGTCATAAAAATCCACAATGATACCGGTCAGGGGAACTCGATAATGAATAATGACTCGTTCTTGATCAAGATACTCGATATCATTGTCAAGTGGAATGCCACGGCGATCTTGGAACAAGCTAATAATACCACCAATATAGCTGGTCGGTGTCACTACATCTACTTGCATAGCCGGTTCTTCCACCAAGGTTAGCTGAGTCGGGTCAGGAAAATCGAGCGGTGATGAAATAGTCTGCACGGTGCCATTGGTCAACGTCACGCGATACGCTACGGCCGGAACAGTAACAATCAAATCGAGATCATGTTCGCGCCGTAGCCGCTCTTGTACGACATCTAGATGAAGCAACCCCAAAAACCCGCAGCGAAAACCAAACCCCAGCGCTTTTGAATTTTCCGGCTCATAGGTTAAGGCGGCATCATTTAATTTCAATTTGCCCAAGGCCTCCCGCAGTTTAGGAAAGTCATCACCTTCTTTACAAAATATACTGGCAAACACCATCGGCTTGGCTTGACTGTAACCAGGCAGGGCTTGACTGGCCGGTTGCTCGGTTAATGTAATGGTATCGCCCACCTTACAGTCTTCCACGGATTTTAAGCCGGTGACGATATAGCCAATCTCACCAGCCGACAGTTCTGGTTGGGCTAAATATTTTGGTTTGAAATAACCGACTTCTAAGGCTTCTGAATGTAAGCGATTCATCATAAAGGTCAGTTGGCTCCGTTTCGCCAGACTACCTTGCATTAACCGCACATAGGCAATGACCCCACGGTAATCATCGAAGGTGGAATCAAAAATCAGGGCTTTGGTCTCCGTACCAGCGGTGGTGGGCGGCGCTATCCGATCAATCACCGCTTGCAATATGGCAGCCACGTTCTCTCCCGTCTTGGCAGACACGGCAATAATTTCATCATCAGTTGTTCCTAACAAATTACGTAACTCTTGGGTCACTTTAGGAACATCAGCCGCCGGCAGATCAATTTTATTAATCACTGGAATGATCGTCAGGTTTTGTTCAATCGCTAAATAAAGATTAGCTAAGGTTTGGGCTTCAATGCCTTGGGTGGCATCCACCACTAACACAGCCCCTTCGCAGCAGGCCAGTGAGCGGGATACTTCATAGGTAAAATCCACATGGCCAGGAGTATCAATCAAATTCAAGACGTAGCCTTGATAGTCCATCCGAACCGGCTGCAATTTGATGGTAATCCCCCGTTCCCGCTCTAGATCCATTGAATCGAGTAGCTGCTCCTTCATTTCCCGCTTGGTCACGGTACCAGTCAATTCCAACATCCGATCAGCCAGAGTGCTTTTGCCGTGATCGATATGTGCGATGATACAAAAATTCCGGATGTGATCTAATGCAGTCATGGCGTCACGATGGTATCATTCGCGCGCCGGAAGGTAAAGCCAAGTAAGGTCCAGGGTCGATCCATCACTCCCAGATGATACCCCGTGCTGGCCGTGGTCAGGATGTCACCTGGCTGATTATCCGGCAAGACATCCAGGGCAAACACGATATATTTCACCTCATTCGGTAGCGTGATAGTTGATTGATACACCGCCTCCATCTGATTAAATTGAGCGGTCAGATAATAGTCACGGCCTGGCGCTACTTCAATACTGTGGTAGTCAGATACTAAAGCGGATAACTCTCGAAACACCTCATCGTTACGAATGAGCAAACCATTGGCGGGTGATGGATACAAGATATCCCGCCCGGCAATGATCAGCGTCTGTTCAGCTGGGTACTGCTGGATGGCTTGCACGAATGCGGTCAGTTTAGCATCACTCTCCCGAATGCTTGCGGCATTCAGCTTAAATAGATTCGGGCTCCACCGCGCCAGATGTTGCAGATATAATTCAGCCCGCGTCTTGGGAAAAAAGTTTGGATGAGCATACCCGGGGGCAAGCACCAAAAAGATCAAGCTCACAAGCACCAAACAGATGAGCATCAACCAGCGACCGAGCCAACGATCAATGGCGAGCTGGACAATCGGGATAAGCAGTAGGTAGAAGGGTGGGATGAGAATAAGGGCGTATCCTAGTTGACCAAAGTGGCCGAAAGAATAGATCAACAGAGCCGGTACTATCCAAACGGCTGCAAAAATATATATGGTTATGAATCTCTGCCAATAGTGCGTATAGCGTATAGCTAATAGCACAACACTAGCAACCATGGGAATCGATAACAGATTAAGACTAATCAGCAGGGTGTTGAAGACCAGTTTAGTTTGTTCGAGAATGTTGCTATTCGTGGCTGATGCGCTATACAAATTACGCGAGTGGGTAATGTATTCCCCAATTCCTCCAGTGAGCCACATCACTGGAAGTAACCACGCTAACGTACCCACAATTAATATTCCAAATGAAACCAGCACCAATTTCCAATTACGCCGGTGAAAGCTTAATTGAAAAATGAATAGTGGTAGGAGCAGTACCACTAGCGACGGCCGAATGGCGCCGGCTACCGCCAAAACGCCGCTACTCAGTAATACGTACAAACGAGTCCGAACCGTCATCGTTTGCCAGACTAAATAACCGACCGTGATGCTGGCGGCGGCATCAACGGTATAGGTGAGTGCCGTTTCACGATATAACCAGAATAACGGATTGAGTATCCAGGCAATGGCAATCACACTGCTGCCAAGCCGATGCGACCACAGCCGATAACAAAACAGATAGAACATCATAACGGAAACATAACCAAAAACTGCGGCAATAATGACTAATGCACTATTCTCCGAAAAAAATAAATCCAATAGTTTTCCTAATACGACAAATAACGGATACCCGGGCGGATGTGGTTGATGCATCCCAATATCGTAGTTCCGCAGCGCTAAGACAAATTGGGCCGCGTCCCAGTTGTAGGGTAAACGAGACATGAAGGGAATGGTCAACAACCAATAGATCGCCGACAACCCGAGCACTGGCCAATGGTGTACTAGCCACCACTGTTTCATAGGTATGTCCGTAATTTAGCTAATTGTTGTTTCACAATCTGTAATTCAGGGAAGTTGAAATAATAGGCAATGCCAAGATACACCAGTCCACCGGCTGCTACACTTGCTGCCGTCTGAATAAAAATCCCGATGAACGTATGCATGTCTACAAAGTTCGCTACAAAATATTTCATCCCGTGAATTATCAACCCTAAGGCAATACTGGCAATGATAATACGCCAAATGGACCGAATGATGGTGGCATCATCAAGATCACCAAATTTAATCCGCAAAAAAAGTAATAGCAGTAACATGTTCACCAAACTACTAATAGAAAAAGCAAAGGCCAGACCATACAACCCCAAGTAATCCATTAAGCCGTAGGCCAACACAACATTCAGAACGAGACTACCAACACTGACAAATAACGTGGTGCGCGTATCATGGTGCGCAAAGAACGACCGTGCCAACAGCGGAATAGAGGCTTGAGCAAACAGGGCAACGGCAAAAATACCCAACACTTGCGCGGTAATAACGGTGGCGTCCCAATCAAATGCGCCACTGCCAAACGACCCTAAGATAATCCGCACTAATTGGGCGCGTAACAATAAAATAGCCACACTGACGGGAATGATTAAAAATAACAATCGCCTAAAATTTTCAGAAAATACTTTTCTAAATTTGGCCGTATCCTGTTCCGCCAGAGCTTGGGCAAACACCGGAAAGGCAGATAAGGCTAACGACACCCCTACCATGTTGATGGGCACATGTTGTAAGTTATCCGCCCAGGTCCAAATGGCTAAACTGCCTTCGGGCAGACGCAATGCCAGCACAGCGATAATGGCTATGTTCAGTTGGGCAATGCCTAAGGCAATGGCACGCGGCGGCATTAACCGTAGAATAGTCTGCACCCCCGGAACAGACCACACCAACTGATAGCGAAAACCGTGGGTGAAGACGGCTACGGCTTGTATGACCAAATGAAGCAGCGCCCCGAGTACCACACCATAACCCAAACCGGCTAAGCCAAACCAATCATAGAACCACACAATGCCAACAATGATGCCCACATTGTAGAGAATAGGAGCGAGTGAAAAAATCAGCCAACGTCGACTGGCCTGCAACATACCGGCAAACACATTACTCACCCCAAAACACACCACGCTCACCAACATAATGCGCATGAGGTGTGCTGTATCGGCTTGTTGCTGCGGACTACGTTCAATCATTAACCAGTGTGCTAAGGGATCAGCCAACCACACCGCTACCAGGGCGAACACCACTACCCCAACTCCAACCACATTCATCACAGCACTGGCCAAACGATTGGCTTCCGCTTCACCGCCTTGTGTGCGCCGTTCAATGAGCACCGGCACAAAGCTGGCGGACAACGCTCCGAGGACAATGATATTGAAAATAAAATCGGGCACTTTGAAGGCAGCATGATAGACATCCAATATTTCTGAAGCACCGAAATACTTGGCAAACAAATTATCACGTACCAAACCAACTAGGCGCGAAGCGAACGAGGCCACTGCTAGAATGGCTGCCCCACCGGCGACAGATGCTGACAGTACTTTTAAGCGCTCCCACATTCTTTTATTCGAATACAGCGGCTACAAAAAGATCATGCAACAAGGTTTGTTCTATGGTGAGAGCTGATCCGGTAGGATAATCCCACACCCGTTGCCAAGCGGCGGGATAATGCACTTGGCTGAGCAGAATCGGATCAAACGCCCCCGGCTGTTTTTGTACAAGGAGACTGTATTTACCGGGCGACCACGTAGATCGTTCCACCCGGAAGGGTAAGGTGTAGCGTAGTGTGACCGTACTGCTCTCCCCTGGCTCGGTTTGGATCCAATTGCCAAACACAGTCTTGCCAAACTCTTGGCTCATGCGCGTTTGCGTGCGACCATCAATCATTACTTCACCAGTCACGGCGGCTAAATCCGTATCCTGTGCATAGCCAGATTCCACGGGTAAAAATAAGTCAGCCTCCGGCTGGCTAAAGCCTTCTGCTGAAATCAGTTCGCTCCCCAGTGGCACATACAACCGCAGGTAGTCGACATTCTTGACGTGGGCAAATGGGTCATCCGAGGCGCCAGTATGTAAACGTGTAATCGTCACTGTATCCACTACACTGCCATCCGCCGCAATGTCGGCCTGATGTTGAATAGTCTCTTGAATGGCTGCATCCGTTTTGCCGCCACCGATATTCGTATCCACGACTTGTAGATAATCACCACTGGTCTGTTTTATTTCGCCGGTCCAGCCGTTTTGGCTAAACTCATTTTGCAGGTAGGGATCATTAAAGTAGACTAAGATATTCTTCTGCTGCAAACCATCATAGACTACTTGCATCACTGGGAGGAGCGTTTTAGCATCGACTGAAAATAATTTGTCGAGCAACCGTGGAGTCATATCCGCAATAAATTTTTTCGATTCACGGGTATCATCATATTTACGCTCAGCCTGCTGTTGGGTGATGGCATAAAAGTTTTCGGTAGTCACCGTCGTGTCATATTCTGGCATGGCAATCGGCCCAGTAATCTCTAACATCTGTTCAATGACATCAGGCGTTAATGTGATCACGCCATCCACACTGGCTCCCCCGCTATGGGTATAGAACCACTGAATTTTTTGCGCGGAGGTTGGGAAATCTGGCCACCAGTTGGCATCTTGCAGTTGCCATTTTGAGTTGACCAAGTGCATTGGCTGTGGCGACACCACTTGTTCAGTGAGGTTACCCATTAAATCATACGGACCACCGCCAGGAATTTCAATGCTGCTGACTCGCCCATTATTGATATCCACCAAGGCAAAACTGCCAATGAATCCGCCGGTGGCACGTAATTCACGGTTGTTTTGAAAAATGACGAGATACCGTTTTGGTTCGTTGTGACCTAACAACGTCACCAGCGATTCACTCAGTTGTTGCAGCTGCATCATACTAGCTGTAATCAATGGCACAGCCATTTGCGCTGACGTTATTGCCGCCGCATAGTCACCAGACACAGTGGTGCTATCCACCTCAGCCAATGCTAAGTTGGCACGTTCTAGACGAGGCAGTACTGGACGAAAAGCACTATGCGCCGCCACAAAAATATCCGATGGCTGCATGGTATCTGACTGCTGAGCCAATTCCTGTACTAAATTAAATGCAAACGCCATGTCTTCGCCGGCAGCTGATAACTGTTCTCCAGCAATTAACAAATTTTCGGCAGACACATACGGGTTATGGCTACTGGGCAAAGCCCGTAATACCGGCACCAGTGTAGTGTTCACCTTAGCTAACTGGTCCTGAGCCGATTCAAAACTGGTTTTGGCTTCAGCGAACGAATCAACCGCTGTCGCAAAATCGAAATCACCCGTGGCAGTGGCACCACGTTGAAAATCATCAGCGGCTTCCTTGGTTAAACTGCCAATTGCTTCGGAAGCACTGCCAGCTTGTTGCCACAAGCCAATGGTCGCGGCT
>DOSP01000002.1:528-10260 GCA_003512175.1 Candidatus Kerfeldbacteria bacterium | reverse complement strand
ATTATTTTCCACTTTCCGTCATTGCTATTTCGTGAATAGATAACTGTTTCATCGTTCGCGTCTGTTGAGAATAGGTATAGTTTTTTATTAAAGGTCAAAGTTAGGAGTACTTGATTTTCAAAGAAGGTTGTATTATTTGTGAAGCTGTTTTGAAGTGTTTGTGTGTTTTGACCATTGTATCTATAAAGATCTTTATAACATCCGATATAGATAAATTTTTTATACTTCATTATTTTGCCATGCCACGTGTCACATTGACCGAGAGGAGTAATAACACCTTTTTTGTTCACACTATATATGTCAAAGTCTAACTGAAATACTAACTGATCATTTAAAGTAGAACTGGAGCCGGTAATGTTACTATATTTATAGTAGCGAATCAATGTATTCCATTCTGCTTTGTTATCGAGCAAACTAAAATCATATTTAAAATCTACTTCAGCTGTATCGTATGGGTGTAAGTATTGGGCCAAAAAAATTTTGTCCTTAAAAGCATAAAGTTCTTGGCCACCATATGAGCCCTCAGCAGAATTTACGCCATATGAAGTATCTTCCCATGTCACATCCACCACATCTAAAGCAAAAGTTTTGATTGGTAAGCAGAGCACAAAAGCAACTAATAAAAGGTAAGTCTTTTTCATAACTTCACTATGCTCATATAGCGGTATTTAGCACAAGGGCGTTTACGCGACGGCGCTCAATTCAAAATACCAACATTGACCTTGCAATTATTAGACAAAATACCTATGGCTTCTTGTGGATAACCAAAGATGGCGACGGCTCTAGACTTACCGTTATTTTAACGCTGCCGGTACCTTATCTTGTGGCACATCACCAATGATGTCGCGCACCGCTTCCTTACACACTTCGCGTGACGCCCGACCAAATAACCGTTCGTATTGAGCCACTAGCCGATCCACCACGGCTGGTTCTTCTTGCATCGTCACTTCCCGTTTCTCGTACAACACCGTCATCCCCTGGACCTTTTTGGCTTCATCCCAAGCAATCGGCCCAATGATGAGCTCTTGTTCTTGGATGATTTTTATGGCCATGGTTTGGAGGAGGGACATAGGATTATTTTCCCTGTTTTATATAATCAACATTGAACTGCAGTAAACTCATTGCGAGCAAGAAATAGGCGGTCATATAGATCAAATCCCCGTAGCCACCATTGACCCACGTACCTTGAATAGCTTGGTATAAAAAATTAAAATCAGCAATGTATTGTACAATTAAAGCACTGAGTAGAAAAAATATTTTATTTTTCATTAAACCCCCAAGTAATCCCTTTGACAAGCTTAACGTTAAAATCGCAATTGACACATAAATTGCTTGTCCAAACGGATATCCGAAATCAAGCAACATCCTTAAAGGCGCGGACCAATCAAACTCATAGTCTTTGAGAAATGCTACATACGAAACTACTATCATTAAAACAGGAAATACAATGGCAACAAGCTTTTTTTGAAACGACTTCAGTGATACTTTAATTCCCGAAGCTTGTGCTAAAAACAAAGTACCTAGTATATACAAAGGTATACTACCAAAATAACCAACGTCTGCCAGTGAGGGGTATGGAATATCTGTTTCGAGAAACAAATTGTAGATACTAAAAGTAGTTTGACCAAATGCCTGGAAAAATGCTCCGAGGGCAAATGATATCAGAGCTTTACCCATGACAGATCTATGTCCTCCCCAGCCCATCGCCAACATCACACCAATAAATCCAGCGATAATAACCAAGATTTGATACGAAGCAGCCCATATCAAAGGGTTATATTCATTTGAAAAAAAGTTCAAAACTAACCACCAGACAAGGAGCGCGGAAAATATTATGACGATAGCAACACTTTTGTTTTTCTTACCCAACATGGTATCATTGTACCATACCTGATATGGAATGCAATAGAGACCGTTACAATCCAGTTTCGCAATAACGTTGAATTGCTTTGAGAAAATTGGTACACATTGAAATGATTGCACAATTCCCAAACTTTTCCCCTCTACAACCAACTCATGGGGGGCGTATTATTAAAACCGCATCGGAGAGACCGCCGTATTCTGACCATAACTTTACAAGTCTATGGTCGTGGAATGCGAAGGGTAATGCACACGTATCTGAACATAACGGTAATATTATCGTTTTATTAAATGACTATATCGATACCGATAAAAAAATACTTACGCTGATAGGTGCAAAGAATTTGCATGAGTCGATCAAAAACATTCTTAGTGAACCAACTAATACTCTGCCCAAAACTCTCGAACTAGTACCTGAGGATGTAGCCCAGCAATTAGATGAAAAATGTTTTGATATCATCGAAGATAGAGCAAGCCATGATTATATTTATGACGTCAAAAAAATATTGACGTACTCAGGAAATAAGTATGGCGCAAAAAGAAATTTCGTTAACAGATTTAAGAGACATTACCCAGATGCATACTGTACAAATATAGACATATCCAACGAAAGCAACAAAACACAAATTCTAAGCTTATTTGTCAAATGGACATCTTACAAGGTATCTTTAGATATCAACCACACAAATGAGTTTAATGCATTAAACTCATTTCTGGATCACTCAAATATTTTTGATAATGTCATCTGTCTGGGATTGTATGACAACGAACTATTAATAGGATTTGCAATTATTGAGATTGCTAACAAGGATTATTGTATCATCCATTTTGAAAAAGCAGATTATATCAATTATGTTGGTATATATCCTTACTTGCTACAGAAAGTTGCTGAATTAGCCAACAGTTTAGGATGTCTTTATATAAACTATGAGCAGGATTTAGGGTTAGCTTTTTTAGAAAAGGCAAAAAAAAGTTACCATCCTGATTTTTTTCTAAAAAAATATACAGTGACATTAAAGTAACCAATTAAAATTTGTATTAGGTTCAACAAAGAATGAATTGTTTTAATAAATAAGGTAGAGACCAAATAGCATTAAAATCATAATTAATAACTTTGGAAGTAGTGATTTATAGTTCATACCAATTCTATAGTAAACTATAATGAAAGATAGAAGAAGGGTTATGGCAAGAACAAAAATTGGTTGAAGCCCCTCTATTACTTTTACTATAGTCACACTGCCAAGACTTAGTGCGATGTCCTGAAAAAAAATTGCCAATATGTTTATTATTTCTGAAATGACGATAAATATTAGGTATTTTTTTTTGTATTTAAGAATGAGAGTAATATTGTAAAAATTCCTTTTACTGCAAATAAAAAAAAGCGTAGCAATGACCATGCCTAAAGTTATAAAGAAGAAACCAGAATAAAAGTTTCCGGTGTTATTATAGGTTTCCTTCTCTAATAGAGCATTTGCTGCGTACAGTAATGACGCAATTAACATAATAAACAGAGTAGGTGAAAATCTATGATATTTTTTTCCAAACAATGAGATGAGCAGCGAACCAATGATGATAATGATAGAGCCAAAACTTTGACGGATACTTAGTACTTCCCCAAAAAAGAAAAAAGATAATATATAGACTATTACTGGCGTTAAAGTCCACAGGGCAATCACAATCGATGTTTCTTCTTTTGCAAGTGCCTTGAAGTAAAACCAATTGGATAATACTATAGTTATGCCAGAAATAATGCCAAAAATAACTGTCTTGGGTTCAGAAAAGTTAGCTTGGCTAGCGCTCATGATTAAAGGTACCAATAAGAAAAGACCGGTCATTATGACCGCTAAAGAGGGATTTTTGTATATTTTTTTTATCTGATAATCATCGATGATATTAACAACCGCCCACAAAAATGGACTCAACGTTGCATAAAAAAAATATTCTCCCATATTCTTAGTCCATTATCATATAAATAAAAAAAAATGTATAGTCTAAACAAAGCCCCGATAGTTGTTTAAGAACGCAGCAGCGCTACAATAATGCCATCGCTACTGCCTGCCACTCAACGGAAAGCCCCGTTAATCGCACGATTGCAAAACTAACCAATACCGTAATAAAAATGGTGGTGATGGTGATGAGTGGTTTGCGAGATAACTGCATCATAAATAAAAGTTTATCTACTTCCCAATATCATGCTTTGCGTGATCACAGGCATAACCATAATAGAAAATTTTTGTAGAGCCATAATATCCTCTGCTGCCAAAGTATTACTTGAATCGCTATCTTTAATCAATACAAAACCGATACATAAACTATTTGTCATTAATTTAACAACCGCTGCAATGTGATTATTCATTAACTGTGCATACAGTTGTTTGGATGCAGAATCGCTAGTGCCTTGGCGTAACTGCCAATCCAATTCTTCCGCAATGATCACAGACTGCTTATTTTCTTGAATCAGATGTACCGTATTTGGGTCAAGCGTCACGGATAATGTATGCGACTGTAAGAATAATGGATGCAGCACACCACCTGATTTTAATAGAACGATGCTGATTTCTTCAGGATGTAACTAAGGAACATATTGCTTAATCATCTGATTAATGACCTCTTCATTCTGGCCAGATTGTATTGCCTGGGTAAGCTCTGGCCTGATTTCTTGCTTGTGTTCCAATAATACTGTAAATAGTTTATGAACAAAACTACGAATTGGATTAAACGTCACTACTACCATTGCAACTACGAGTATATTGATATAATTGTTGTGAAATGCAAATTGAGGTGCGGTTTCACTCAACACCAATAGCAATAAACCGTACAAAACGAGTGGCGCAATATATGACAGTGCGGTAATAATGAATTTTCTTAAAATAAATTTGATGCCAAATAAGCGGTAGCGCGTTATTGCGTAGGTTGTTAACGCTATAAAAAATAATACTGGCAAACCACCGTATGGAATAAAATAGTAGATATTAAACCAAACAACCATTACAAATTGTGTAACAAATAGTAAACTAAACATTATTATCTCTCCCATCAGTAAGTAAAGAAGCTGCTTTTTTGTTATGCCATGTTCGGTCTTGTACTTTTTGATTAAAGTAACGGTTGCCGCAGAAATTAGAAAAAAAGTTACTATGCCAAACACATATATGCCCGGACCTGAGACATCTCTAAGTACATCATCTTGCCAAATTACTTTTGAAAAAAGTAGAGGGCTAATACTAACAAGAAAGGTCAGTATATAGGTAAGTCCAATGCCGATAGCTAATTTTTTAGGCAGAATAAATTCTCTGTACGGAAAATTTTTCGCGAATAAATATATTAAGGTTGTGTGAGTTAGTGCTGACACCATTATTACCCGCACAATCCAGAGGGTATATTTAGCCAAATCCGGCTGAAGTGAAAGGTAATTGAATATTGTCCAGATGATAAAATCAACTAAAAAGAAAAAGAACAGTAATCGCGAACGATTTCTCAAACCACCGCTCTTCGCTAATAGATAAGCTAAGATAGATGTTGATATGACTGTAAGTGATGCGATGATAAGATGAATATCCATATTGATTCTAAAATATTCACTTCTCATCTTCCAACAAACGTGGATGTAACGCGTGGGCTGCTACCGCTAATAGGAACAGCAGCAATGCATAGAAAAAATCAGTAATGCCTCCGTTTGTATAAGTGCCAGTTGCAGTGGTATAGGCATATAACGTATCTGCAATATAGCTAGCCACAATAGCAGATAGTGCCAATGTAAATGGCAGGCGTAATCGTTCACCTAAGTAATTAAAAGTCGTACCACCGAATAACATTAGTACAACCAAAATAACAATGTCACCACCGGTATAATAGAAATTAAGCAACGTTGCTAGTGTATCGTCTGTGCCAGTATTACCACGACCAATTGTAGAGATGAAATAGAACGTTACCAGTGCCATGCAAATTGGTATCAAATAAAAATAGAATTTCTGTTTGGTTTGATTTTTCTGATTTCTTAAGGCAGTAATGTATCCAAATAAACCAAACCCAGTTATAAAAGCCGGATTAATGAACACATAAGCCAAGTCTGGCCAGCCTGGGAATGGTACGGCCGTACCGAGGAAAAGACCATGGTATGACCAAATAATTGAACCTGCCGCCCAGGCAAAAAAACCAATGCTGTAAAATAACAATACCTTGCCGACTCTACTTCTGTAACCACCCCAATCTTGCATTCGTTTAATACAAATAATGCCACTTGTGATACACAACAAAATTAATAATAAATTTGAGAATGGTTTACTATCCTCAACACTTAATTCACCAAATAGGTGATATTTTATAACCAATATAGTTAGTAACGAAAATTCTATTATAAGAAGATAGATGCCTTTTCCAAAAAATATTTTTTGTGCGATGGTTTTCATATTTTTTATTGCTTCCCGAGCACAATGGCCTGATAAATAAGAATCTGATGTAACAACGGTCCAAGTGAACGCCCAAACTGTTCCAAGGAGGAAAAATCATTCGTGGCATACAAGCGAGAATTCATGACGTCCTGGTGACTTAAAAAGATAAAACCGTAGACATCTTGTTCGGTATACAAAGGAATGGCGAATATAAAATGATGCTTCTGCATGAATACGAGCATCTCGGCATGCAGCGCATCAGATAACTGATCTGCTAATGGCGAGCGCCGTTCTGTACAAAATACAGTACGAAACTGCTTAGCAAAGTGTACAAGTGCGTGATTCTGAGGTAACGCATGATGGATATCGTTTGTCAGCGATAGATATTGCTTGCTTTGCCAATCAAAAACGGACAGTGTGTGATGTAACACACCATAGTGTGTATTCAGGTAGCCCTTTATTTTATCTTCAATACCCGTGAGAGCTTTCACAAGCATGGGATCGTGGGCCAATTTATGGCTGTTCATAAGATCAACTCCACCACGGACAGTGGTTGTATTCAGAATCATTTTTGATAAGCGTTGTAGCATTAACAACGCTATTGGTAAGACAAAGGCAAATGTCAGTTTGGTTGCATCTGGAGACAACGCGGTATAGCGCAATAGCAGTTTTTCTACTCCAAACGCGCTAAGAATAGATAAAGAAACAACAACGGTTATTGCAATGACCTCAAAGAAATTACGCTGTAAGGTCAGTTTCATATTAATCCTCCAACAACTTTGGATGCAGGTTACTTAAACCCAAAGACAACATGAAAATGGCGGCAGTAAAAAACACATCAGCCATTGAACCTACATAATATAAACCGACTGTTGTAGTATACGAGAAGTAAAAATCGGCTATATAATTCAGAACCAAGCCTAGTAAAAAAATAATAATTGGCAAACGTAATCTTTCACCTAAAAAATTAAATACTGAACCAGACTTTAACACAACCAATGTTATGATGACTATATCTCCTAATGGGTAAACAATATCTGTTAACACTTTGAGTGGGTTATCATACAACAATGTCCCTCCATGTGCTTGTAAAAAAATAAAATTATATGTCACAATAGCCATAACGACAGGTATACATAGAAAATATATTTTCTCTCTAGATTTTTTAGCCTCATATCTGATAGATGTTGCATTCGTTAGCATAACAATACCGATGCCCCACCATAGATAAACTTGGCCATAGCCTATATCTGCTATTGAAGGATAGGGCGCATCAACATGAAGAATAAAATTATAGAATACCCAAGTGAGTGAACCTAGCGCCCACCATAATAGACCAATGCTCGAAAAAAACATTGATTTGCCAATAATACTCTTATGGCCACCCCACTGTCTCATTCTATAGAGCCCCACACCTCCTCCGATTGCCGGTATTACTGTCATGAATACAGTATGTAGATAGTTAAAATTTGTTTCACGCAAACCGGCGAACTTTAAAAACACGAGAAGTATCATTGTTAATAAAAACAGTACCAACAATATTTTATCCGATCTATTTAAAAACATTTTTCGTAGAGTATTCATACCTATTTGGTTGGTTTTAACACAATCGCATCATAAATGAGAATTTTCTGGAGAAGCCGGCCGAATTGTTCGGAAAACTGCTTTAAGCTATCTAGTGACGCCATGGCAAACAACTTCGTATCCTTCATCTGTTCCAGCGTCAGGCAGATAAAGCCATAGATGCCCTGCTCGGTATAGAGCGGAATCATGCACAGAAATTTATTGCGCTGCATGAACATCATCAACTCGGCTAATTGGGCGTCGCTTAGGCCGCGGGCTTGAGCAACGGACCGTTCGGTACAAAACGGAATCTGCTGTTGCTTGGCATAGCGAATAAGCGGATGATCATGCCGAATAATGCTTTGTTCGGGAAGCTCGGTGCAGATGAACATATTCTGCTGCCAATCGAACACATATAAACCAAAGTCGTGCAGAGCGTAGGTGGCAATCAGATAGCGTTTCAGCTGCTGGCGAAAGGTGTCGAGCGTTTTGGTGGTTTGTGGCGCAAAGCTGACGCGACAATTTTTATTGAGTAACTCGATTTGTACAAGCTGATGTTTCACGATCTTTTGCAGAGCAACCAGCAGTATCACTAACAATATCGGAAAGGTGGTGGCAAAGACTAAGCGCGAACCCGCTTCGGATAACGCACTGACTTGATTAGCTAGTTCCTCTACCCCGAACGCCACGAGCAAGGCAACAATCACGCTAACGCTGTAGATCAAGATACTCGTAAGATATCGGGTAGAGCGAGGTTTCATGACATGTAATATGGCATTCTTATCTAGTATGATTCACCCTAGACTTCTTTGAAAAAAGCGCAATAGAGCTGAAGCGACGGCGCTGTGGATAAACCAAAAATCCTTACCTAATATTAGGTACTTTTTAAAAATTGGTCCTGTGGATAAGGAAAATTGGCGACGGCTCTCCTTCGCTCCGAAACGGAGCTTCGGAGAAGTTAATGCTCTAACTATAGAACAAGATCCTTGGCGGCTTGATCTACGACTTTTTTCAGAAATTGCTTCACCTCTGGCCAAGCAACTGAAAAAAAGAGTTGTGGCATTGGATCAGGTTCTGCATCCACAAAATACACTAAACTTTTTAAAATATGATTGTAATCATGTGCTACCGTCGGATATTGTTTTGGCAAACGTAATAAAACGTCCGTTAAAGATTCTTGATTTTGAACATACCAATACAAATCAAGAAAATCGCGCTTACGGCCACGTTGACTGATGGCAACGATTTTCATCACGGCAATGTCTCGGAGATCAAGTACCCGAACATTACCAAGCCAAAGATATGGTTGTTGATGATGAAAAAACGGATAGGCAATGAAACTGACTTTGGCTTTATGTAATTTGCCATAGATCGTATCATCGGTAACAATGTCACCTTGCCAAATATCATTCGGCAATCGGCCGATTAACTGCCGTGAAGAAAATTTCTTTTGTGGTAAGAAAAAATCCAAATCGACAGATCGACGATGCCCGACTTGCAACGCCAGAGCTGTTCCCCCAGCCAGATACCAACGAGATTGCTTAAGCCAAGGTTGTTCAGCACAGTATTGTAATGCTCGAACGGTTGCGGTTGGCAAGGCTGAAGTGTGCCAGTTCATTTGAGCACGAGCTGCCAAAATACCCGACTACGCGGTTGCAAAACACGTGAAGTAAAGGCGACCCGCTTGAGCTTCTGTTTAGGATAATAATGGACCATCCAGCGCACTTCATCATCTTTGCCAAAATCCATAATCCGTTCAATCACATAAGTAGAGTGCTTCTTGGGATGAACGGTTTTTGGATTCACGTCCCAAAACAAGGTTTGGCGTGGTTTGAATTTGAGACTGGTCTTCTTGGCTCGCTTCATGTGGTCATTTTAGCATATTTTTAGACATAAAACAAGCCGAAAAAAAGGCAGCCCG
>DOSP01000002.1:0-421 GCA_003512175.1 Candidatus Kerfeldbacteria bacterium | reverse complement strand
GTAGTCATGCCGGGGCCTTGGTCCAGGTTGGCAATCACTCGAGAGTAACTGCCCACACTGGGTTGGACGCCTTTTGTCTATTTGTCAAAGAACGAGGCTACAAACCCCACCCGTAGGTGAAGTCCGTGTCGTTGTAGTTGGCCGCGCCACTGGTCTGGATGGAGCTGTTGTACAGCACCAGGAACCAGTTGTCCACCACGTTGGTACGGCGGACGAGCACGTCATCCGCGGCATCGCCATCGATGTCCGCGAAGTAGTAGTCGTCACTGCCGTTGCTGGCGCCGTAGGTGAACCACCAGTCGGTGTAGATGTCCCCATCGGTGTTGACGTACAGGATGTTGCCGACCCGGATGATCAGATCCGCCGTGCCGTTGCGATCCATGTCCGCCAAGTAGTACGGGTAACCGCTCGAGCCACCGTA
>DOSP01000074.1 GCA_003512175.1 Candidatus Kerfeldbacteria bacterium | reverse complement strand
AGCCGCCCGGTGGTATGATCGACGAATCGACCTCCCACCGGACGGCTTTGCTCCTCCTTGATTCACTTCTTGCCCGAACACTCGGGGTCGTTCAGACACCCTCCGTCCTCGTCGTAGCCGATCATCCCGATGATCTCGTCGGTCTCGATCGGCATGTCGGGCTGGGGCCGCAGCACCCAGCAGACCACAGCCAGAACCAGGACGAGCAGGGTCACGATGATCCGCATCGTCCAGAAATCCCGCTTGGTCGACCACCGACCGAAGTGCACGTGAGTCATGCCACGGGAAGGGGTCGTCCCAGTCAGATGCAGCGTCCGCATGTTCAACTCCAGCGTGAGCACACCAACATCACCCGGGAAGCGGATGACCATGGTTGCGACACCCTACTGGATTTTCTTCAAAAGTCAACCCGTGCTATCATATCCCTATGATTTCATTAGAAAAACAACGTGTCGGCGTCTTTGTCGACGTTCAAAACATGTATTATTCAGCCAAGGCCTTATATAGTGCCAAAGTTGATTTCGGTAAGGTCTTAGAATTAGCGGTGAATGAGCGTACCTTGGTGCGAGCCATTGCTTATGTGATTAAAGCCGATAACAAGCTGGAGCAACCCTTTTTTGAGTCGCTCGAAAAGCGTGGCTTAGAGGTGAAAGCCAAAGATCTGCAGATATTTTACGGCGGCAATAAAAAAGGCGATTGGGATATCGGCATCGCCATGGATATCATGCGTCTCGCCGCCAAGCTTGATGTGGTGGTACTGGTATCAGGTGATGGCGACTTTGCTGATCTCTTAAAACACGTCAAAGCTCTCGGCTGTCGTGCCGAAGCCGTCGCCTTTGGTCAATCGTCCTCGAGCCTATTACGAGCCGAAGCCGAACGGTTCGTAGATTTATCTGAATGTACGGATACGGTCTTAATTCGCACTAGTAAGCGATTCCGTCCAAAGCCACCGTCTTCGACCCGAAAGACTTCAGAGTAAGTCTGCGCTTCTTGGCTGAGCTAAACTGTTTGTGATAGACAGTCTTGTGATAGACGGTCTTTTTCGCCTTGAGGTTAAGCCGTTTTTTCAATACACGATCAATCAACACATTCAGGCGACCTTGGCGCGGACCAACGGTCGCAATCAAGTAGATTTCTGATCCCGAAAACGTTTTGGTTGCTAGGCTCTGTGCAGTTGAGGTGCGATGCGTTGTTTTAAGAAAGGCTTTCTTCACTCGTTGTTTTGACCAATTTGCATCATAGCTGAACACGGTATCATCATTTGGTACCAGTGTCGTCACCACGTCACTTTCCGGTCCAGCATTCCCATTCGCATCCATCCCTTGCACTTTGAATGAATACGTCTTTCCGGCTTTACCGGAGAAGGTTGCTTCTGTTTCGGTTGTGTCAGTCAGCCAGGCTGTCCAATCACCTGTACCTTTTTTATACCACACATCATAACTATTTGCCCCCGACCAACTCACTGTAAAACGCTTGGTTCTGGATTGTTCGGTGGAGACGGCTGGTGCGGTAATGGTTGCAATGGGTGCGACCGTGATAAAGACAGGTAAATCGGTTAACGTATAGTCTGTAGTGGTCGTGGTATTGCCATATATATCCGTCACTAAGAGCGTCTCACCGGTCAGTGCGGTCGGGAGCGGATCATCACCCCATACTATGTACACTGGTTCACTATTTACTGTGAAGCGATATTGTTCATTACTCACCAATTCTGTGACATCACTAAAACCGGCTAATTTGCTGTTCATCAATTTTACGGTGTAGAGCAATAGGCGTGCCGTTGGTGTGCTTGTGACATCTGCTGCGTACAACATGGCTGACTGTCCCAAACTGTCTGTGTTATTACCAAATGCGTCAATAAAGAATTTTTCTACCCCATAGGCCGCACCAACGGCGAAGTATTTTACATGCCAGGCAGCTTGCTCTTCTTCAGTTTGATTTGTGCCGTCGGCATATGTGCCCATTTCCGTAATCCAAAGTGGTAAATCGACCCCGGCATTGGTGAGAATAGTATTATAACTACTTAGCGTCATCACATACTGATTAAAACTTTCTTCCATGCCACTTTTTTCCTGGTTGTAGTGAATATTGAATACATTAAGATAGCTACCACCACCAGCGTTAAAAAAATCGGTCCAAAAGCTGAAGCGGGTATCAATGGCACCACCATTCAGCAAAGTGACATCATCACCCAAGGCCGCTCTACTCACTGAGACAAGTTCGGCATAGTCGGCACCTAGGTCTTCATACCCACCACCACTACCATCGGGTTCATTGCCAATTTCATAATATGTTATCTGTGGGTAAGCCGCCGTTAACGTTTCTAGGTAATGTTGATAATTCGTCAGGCTATACACAGGTCCAGGGCCGGTATTATCTTTCAATACAAAGTAGTCTCCGCCGTTATAGAGGTGATCATTATCGCTGTCAGCACTGTAACCGCCGGCTAGTTGATCATACAACGCAAATGGGACAATAGTGATCACATGCTGCACATCATATTGTGCACTTGAATCAACTTCAACATCACTTAGTTCGGTACGTAAAGTATTTTGGATTGGCTCCTGTATCTCCCAAAATCCTAATGCGGTTAAGTCACGGCTCAGGCTGAGGCCAGCCGCTCCTAGAATAGGTGATCTGATGTCATACGCGGTTTGCAGATTAGTTTGAACTACCGACAGTAAACTTGAGCTACTATAGAGCCCGGCCATACCCAGGGTATGTACTTGGTCGCGCAGGGTCGAGCTGAGAATCCCCTGGAAATGGTAGGGCAGCATTGGGTCAATCACGTGATCTGTAGTCATCGGCACCTCAAGTTCTCGTAAATTGTCACTTACTTGGCTGGCGGTTTCCGAATCGCTCCACACTGTCTCGGCTTGGGCCATTTGAGCCACCAAACTAAGGCAGATGGTCACACCAAAGATATATTTCATAGGCTAAGTATAACGTCTTTACAAAAAAAGGCGATAGTGGTAGAGTCAGCGCTACATTATTTAATTGGTGTCGATGGTTTGGTACAGAACTCGGCCATCGCTAAGCTAAGTTGAAGCTATGTTGACGAAAGAGCACAAGGATAGCATTATCCAAAAATTCGCCACGAAAAAAGGCGATACTGGTTCCCCGCAAGTGCAAATTGCCTTGCTGTCGTACGAAATCATTGATCTCAGTGAACACTTAAAAGCCCACAAGAAGGATTTTTCTTCGCGCCGCGGTTTATTGAAAAAAGTCGG
>DOSP01000059.1:1661-3126 GCA_003512175.1 Candidatus Kerfeldbacteria bacterium | reverse complement strand
ATACCCTCCCCTGCAAGGGGAGGGAAGGGGGGGGTAATTGACTAAAACGCTACAAAATGGTAGTCTGCGCGGCGTGTCTATCCGTTTTCGGCAAATCATCCTAGCCGCCATTATCAGCCTATTACGCTTAACTAAACGCCTGTTGCTGGTGCTGCGTTTAGTGCTACTGTTTTTGATTAATCCGATCTATATTGCCATGAAGTGGGTGCTGAAACCGGTGGTGCTGTGGTGCTATAGCCAATACCTCAAAGTGCTAGCTCGTCTGAAACGATCTGCCTTTATGCAGAACAAGGTGCTGTTCATTTTTGGCAACAAGTATTTCATTCATGTGTTGGTAACGCTGTTATCATTCTTTGTAGCCAGTACCAACATTCTCCAGGCCAAAGAAGTATCACGTGATGAAGTGTTTGCACAAGACTCGGCTTTGTATGAAATTGTGAATCCAGAAGGAACGATTGGTGAAGAAATTGTACAAGTCGGTTTGATTCCGGATAAGAGTACCACCGTATCGTATGTGGATACCGCCGGTAGCATGGTGGCAACGATTCCGAATCTTGATCCCGCAGCGGAGCGTCCACGAAACATTGGCGATCAATTAGCCTTATTGGATACTGGTTCGGCCTTGCTGGGTGGATCTGTAGTAGAAACAAATATCGGTGTACGGGCTGGTACTACCGAATACAAGGTGAAAGATGGCGACACGATTGGTGGAATTTCTGAGCGGTTTGGCTTGAGTGTTTCGACATTGTTGTGGGCCAATGGTCTAAACAGTAGCAGTTATATTAAACCGGGCCAGACCTTAAAAGTTCCGGCTGCCTCTGGTTATTTATATACGGTGAAAGATGGCGACACGTTAGACAAAATCGTATCAACCTATAACGGCAGTTTGGATGAGACCAGACGCGTGAATGATATTGGCAGTGATGGTTTGGTACCGGTTGGTGCCGAGATTTTGATTGTGGATGGTACCCCTCCGCCACCACCACCGCCACCAGTCCAACGCTACTATTCCAGTTATGGTAGCGCGGAAGATATATACCGTAATGATAACTATACGCCAGTGGTCACCGGACAACAGTTAAACTGGCCAGTGGGGTGTCATAGTTCACCCACGACCTATTGGGGGCATGGCTTGGCGCGTGATATCGCTTGTCCGATGGGTACACCTATTTATGCTGCGGAAGAAGGGACTGTTTACATTCGTAGCGCCGGTGGTTGGGGTGGTGGTTATGGAAATTATTTAGATATTGTTCACCCGAATGGCATGATGACCCGCTATGCTCATATGTCAGCTTTCAACGTCAGTAACGGCCAATATGTATCGCGTGGCGAAGTGGTTGGGTTTGTGGGTAGTACCGGCCGTTCCACCGGACCCCATCTGCACTTTGAAGTCTACGTTGGCGGTGTGAAACAGGAACCGTTGTATTATATACAGTGATAAACAAAAAAGTAGAGACGCGATTAA
>DOSP01000059.1:227-1556 GCA_003512175.1 Candidatus Kerfeldbacteria bacterium | reverse complement strand
GTTGTAGGATGAGTTTTACTTAAGGATCTCCTTAATCTTCGCAACAATCTCGCCAGTCGTAAAGTTGGCCTTTACTAAATAGTCTACGGCACCGAGCTGGAGACCACGTTCTACTTTGCTTTCCTGACCAAAATTCGACAGAATAATCACCGGGATTTTTTTCAGTTCCGGACTGGCCTTTAACTTTTCCAATACTTCAAAACCATCCATCCCTGGTAACATGATATCCAATAGGACAATTTCTGGTTTAAACTCTTCGGCTTTTTTCAAGCCAGTTTCGCCATCACCCGCTAAGGCAATATTAAAACCCTCCTTATCCAGCTTGGTTGAGATCAACTCGCTGAGAAACTTATCATCTTCTACAATGAGGACTTTCGTCTGATTTGCCATAGATTTGCCTTAATAAACGTATGAGTATATCGTATAGACCTGAAGTATAAGAAACCTAGCCAAATTTGTAAATGGGCACCCTCTACACCGTGGCTACTCCCATCGGGAATCTAGCTGATGTCACCTACCGCGCCATCCAGACCCTCCGGGAGGTTGATTTGATTTTGTGTGAGGATACTAGGGTGACGAAACGGCTGTTAGACCACTATCAGATCACTACTCCCACCCGTCCGTATCATCAACACACCCAAAAGAGCTTTGACCACACATTGATAAACCAGCTACTGGGTGGCAAGAATATCGCTGTGGTCACCGATGCCGGTACACCGGGTATATCTGATCCTGGGAACCGGTTAGTGCTAGCCGCGATTGCCGTCGGCATTAACGTGGTGCCAATTCCTGGGCCCAGTGCGGTGATTGCTACGCTACAGGCCGCTGGGGTGGATACCAGCCAGTTTATGTTCTACGGATTTCTGCCACACAAGAAAGGCCGACAGACTTTACTGAAAGAAATAGCCGAAGCAAACCAGACTGTTGTTTTCTATGAATCGATTCATCGTATACAAAAAACCATCCAAGCCCTGGCAGACAGTGGGAAATATATTGTAGTTGCACGCGAATTAACTAAAACCTTTGAAGAATTCATTCGCGGCGATGCCAAGACTGTAGCCCAACGCATCGCTACACACCCGACGCTGAAGGGTGAGTGTGTAGTGGTTGTATCGGTCGGCGATACTGCAACGCCTCGCTTACATGCAAGTGAGTAATATCGGCACTGCCGTCTAAATCGGCAATCGTGCGAGCCAATCGGACAATCCGGTGATAACTTCTTGGTGATAACTGCATCACCCGCATGGCTTGGCGCAACAGTTCCAGCGATTCTTCAGCCATCGGGCAATACACGTCCATGGCCGCATGTGGGATCATGGCATTACACCA
>DOSP01000059.1:0-138 GCA_003512175.1 Candidatus Kerfeldbacteria bacterium | reverse complement strand
CAAATGGCGGTATGGCGAAAGCGCTGCTGCTGCCGTTTGAGCGCTTGTTGTACTCGCTCGCATAAATCCGCCACCATCCCAGTGTCGTTATCTTTGTGTACCAGTGTATCAAACTCCAGACGAGGCACATAGCATAAA
>DOSP01000057.1 GCA_003512175.1 Candidatus Kerfeldbacteria bacterium | reverse complement strand
ATCCCACCCCAACCCGCTTCGTAGACGCCCGGTTCGTCGGTGACTACTTCACCCACCTGTAATAAACGTTTTCCTTTGCTTCGAGAAGTAAGAAACGGCGGTTGGTGAATCGCTCGACCAACCCCATGCCCGAGGCTGTGAATAAAATGTCCGTGCAATTTCTGCCGGCGTAAATAGTCTCTGGCAGCCGCATCCACTGTATTCCCGCTGACACCGGGCTTTATTTTTTTGAAGGCCAATTGTTGGGCTTTGAGTACGGCCTTGAATCGTTTGGTAAATACAGCCGTTGGTTTGCCTAAAAAATACGTTCGGGTGACATCACCCCGCATATCTCGATAGACCGCTCCGGCATCCACTTTAATCATCTCCCCTGTCTTTAGGCGACGACTGGTACATTTGTGATGTGGCTCCGCCGCATTCGAACCAAAGGCGGCAATCACTGGAAAGGCGCGCTTCTCGGAACCCTGTGCCCGCAGTAGCTGCCCCATCCGCCAAGCCAGTTGCTGTTCGGTTATTCCTGGAACGATGAATTGTGGTAGACGTAAAAAGGCGGCATAGGTCAGGTGTGCCGCTTGTCGACAAGCCGGTAAATTATACCCACTTCCCATGTTGTCGTACTAACACTTGATCAGCAGTTTCCGGATGCGCTAAACACGCCTGCACAACTTTTTCCAAGCGTGCAATTTGTGATCCCTTCACTAAAACAATATCATTGGGTTGCAACAGCGCCGGTAAGCGCTCTACCACAGACTCAGTGGTTTCCGCGTAGGTTACTGCGTTGGCTGGGTAGCCATGTTCGATAGCCGCCTCACCAATCCAACGGCCTTCAGCACCAATCGCAATCAATTGATCAATTTCTAATTGAGCTAGATGCCTACCAATGGCCGCATGCGATCGTTTGGCGTAACTGCCTAATTCAGCCATCACACCTAATACAGCCATCCGGCGACCAGGCGTTTTTAATTCATGCAAAATCTGTAAGGCCGCCTTGGCAGCGGTTGGTGAAGAATTGTAAGTATCATCAAGCAAAACGCTCTGTTGCTTGCCTGGCAAAAGTCGCAAGCGCCCATTTGGCCCCTGATAATCATGCAAAGCGGAGACAATATCCACTAAATTCATCCCTAATTGTAACCCACCGGCGATGGCAAACAGCGTGCTATACACCGTTGGCTGACCAATGGCTCCGGGAACAAATACGGGCACAGTACTCCCTTGGTAACGTAACTTATAGCGCAAGCCATCCACAGTGGGATCATTGATTAACTTGGTGGGATCATGGGCATAATCGATATCAAACGCGGCCAGATCGGCTTCTTGTTTGGTTGAGATGGTAAACATCCGACTTTTTAAGTTTGGTAAAACGTCAGCAACATACGGTTCATCCAGATTGGCGATGGCGATATCATCCTTCTTCAAATGTTTCAGCATCACTAATTTTTCCTGGGCTAACTGATCCACATCCTGAAAAAATTGCATATGCGCCGGCATATCGCTGATCATTGTCACAATGCCGATGTGGGCTGGAGCCAAGGTCGTCAGATATTTGATATCGCCGGGTTTATCGGCCCCCATCTCAAGCACTACTACTTGCGGATAATTCAATTTGAACAGTCCAAAGAGCACAGCTTTTAAAAAAATCACGCACCACTTTAAAGGATTACGACCTCCGGTATTGCTGCCAATGATGGTCAGTGGTACCCCAACCTCGTTATTGTAATTTTCCTGGGTCTGGCGAACAGTAAATTTCCTCTTGAGCACCGTGGCGATGGCGTCTTTGGCTGATGTCTTTCCCATACTCCCCGTAATACCAATCACGATGGGTTTTTGTCGACGTAACACCAGACGAGCCAGCTGAAATAAGATGATGTGCAAAAAACGACGCATAATTATTCCCGATCAGGCGGTATTTTATAATAATTTAACACATCTTTCGCAACCTCTCCCCATAATGGCACCACGGAACCTTCAGCGTACTGACTAGCGGGCTCATTCATTTTAATCAACATCACAAATTGCGGATCCGATATCGGCCCATACCCTACAAAAGTATCATTGTGTCGACTGGTGTCATATCTCCCATTGGCACCCACCACTAAGGCCGTGCCGGTTTTACCAGCCAAATAATAGCCTTCCACACCGGCTCGTTTGGCGTGCCCATAATCGATCACATTCACTAGCATAGCAGACAAGGTGCGTGAGGTGTCTTCCGAAATAACGCGTCGCACTACGCTTGGTTCGGTGGGTATTTCGGCTCCGCTACTGACTACCCGTTTCTCTACGATATACGGTTTCATGAGCTCGCCCCCGTTGGCAATGGCAGCAAATCCGTTAATCAATTGTAACGGTGTAACCGTAATGCCATGACCGAACGAGCCCGTGTAGGAATAGACATCTTTCAATTCAGCCAGCGTAGAAATATCACCATCATGCTCACTGGCCAACTCAATGCCGGTCAGTGCATTAAAGCCAAAGGCCTGCACATACTCGTAGAAGGTTTGATTGCCTAATTGCTGCACTACGAAAATAGTACCTAAGTTGAGTGAGTTCTCTAATACTTCGGTCATGGTTTTGGTACCGTAGGCTTTACCATCAAAATTTTTAATCGGATACCCTGCCACTGTGACTTGGCCGGTATCTACATAAGTGGTGGTAGGCGTCACGGCACCGGTATCTAAGCCAGCTGCCATGGTGATGGGCTTGAAGGCGGAACCTGGTTCATATTCATCACTGACGGCTGAATTTACAAATACTTCAATCGACTCCACTTCATTATAATTATTTGGATCAAAGCTGGGATAATTACACATCGCGATGATGGCACCCGTATCTGGCTGCATGATGATCAAGGTCCCCTCTTTGGCCGATAAGCGTTCCACTTCACTTTTTAATTTACTGCAGGCGCTATATTGTACATTCTTATCGATCGTCAGAACGAGATCATCCCCATCCACTGCTTCCTGAATAAAATTATTTCCGATCGTGAGAAAACGCCCAAAGGCATCTTTTTCACCCGCCACATAGCCGGGTAAGCCCGCTAGCTCTTTATCATAATACCCTTCTAAGCCATATTGGCCTTTCTTATCCGTATCAGAATAACCATAATAGCCAGTGACATGGGCGGTATATTCCGTTTCTGGATAATAGCGCCACTGTTCTTCGCGAAAGGTAATACCGGTGAGATTTAATTCTTTTATAGCATTGACCACTTCTTCCGGAACACGGCGTTTTAAGATTTCATCCGGATCACCGGGCTTATCTAATTTCACCGTAATATCTTCTTTGGGAATGGACAGTAACGGCGCAATGGCTTGGGCCGTCGCCGCAGGATCGGTGATGTGCACTGGTTCGGCATGCACCTCATACAGCACTTTATTGGTAGCAATTGGTACAGTACCGGTGGCCGCATAGCGATCATGTACCAAAATCTCGCCGCGTTCGGGAAATAATTCTTCAAATAAATCATGGTGATCACTGGCTAAAGCCTCATAGTAGCCATGCTGCACAATCTGCACAATGAATAGACGGAGAGCAATAATGGCTCCCAGTACGGTAAAACCAACCCGCAGATAATCTAAGCGATCGTATTTACCCTGTTTGGTTTTATTGCGAAAACGCGACGGCTGCCGAATCATCGAGGTAATGCACGTTACTGGCAGCTACCAAATTGTACTGCTGGCTGACCTCGTCCACATGTGGTAGCGCCAACACCTCGGTAATGTCGAGTTCAAGACGTTGGTTTTGATTTTTAGTATCGTCAATCCGACCAGATAATTCAGCCACGGCAAAGGTATCGGCGGCCGTGGAATTGACAATGCCTAAATATCCCAAGCCAAACAACACTAACACACCAGCCATGACCAGATTGATCATCATGGTGTTATGCCAAAACTTTGGGGCGCTGCCCTGTTTTTGTTGGCTGAGTTTACTGTTGGTGAGTCTGGTTAATTTAGTCATAGTTTTTCGATGGCCCGCAGTTTGGCGCTGCGTGACCTTGGATTGCGGTTGATTTCTGCCGCGGTGGGCACTACCGGATGTTTGGTCAGCAGTCGCACCAAGGGTGTGCGCTGACAGGTACAGACTGGAACTTCGGGTGGACAGATACATTTAGTATCAGCCCAGGCGGCAAACTGATGTTTTACTATCCTGTCTTCTAGCGAATGGAAGGTTATGACGGCCAACCTTCCGCCAGGAGACAAGACAGTAAAGGCTGCCTGCAGTCCTTGCTCCAATACGGCTAATTCGTTATTCACGGCGATGCGACAGGCTTGCCACACTTTGGCCAGCACGTCGCTGGAGCTGGTGTGATAGGCCTGCTGCACACACTCAACCAAATCGGCAACGGTGGTGATCGAGTGATCAAGACGCCAATCAATGATCACTCGAGCTAACCGCTGCGGTTGTTTGAGTTCGCCATAGTTGCGAAACATCTCGACGAGCATCGTAGACGTTCCATCATTCAATAGGTCAGCCGCCGTCTGCGGTAACGTTGGATCAAGCCGCAGATCTAACGGTTCAGTCAGGGCGCGAAAGGACAGGCCTCTCCCCCGCTTGAGTTGGTCAGAGGAATATCCAAGATCAAGCAGAATGCCATTGACCTGGCCGCTGATGTTCCAGTCGGCGCAGACCTGTTGAAGCGTGGCGAAATTAGCTTGTTTCACAATGAACGGTGTTGAACCGAGTGCCGCAATGGCCGCGGGATCATGTTCCAGGGCATAGACTTGCCCACCAGGCTGGATGCAGTCATGGAGTAAACGAGCATGCCCACCGCCACCGAGGGTTCCGTCCACGACGGTATCACCTGGTTTGGGTGACAACAGCTCGATCACCTCATGTGCTAACACCGGTACATGATCTGTTGGCATAGCGTTTCAAGGTTCATGTCTCTCCTTCATTGAAGAAGAGGCATGGATATTTAAACGCCTAATTGTCCAAGAGCTTCGGCAATACTGTTGCTTTCTTTTTCGGTGGTGGCTTTATATTTCTTCCAAGCCGCTTCTTCCCAGATTTCTAACCGGTTATACAAGCCCGCTACGACAACTGCTTTTGTGATGCCAGCGTAGTCTCGTAAATACTCCGGCAACACCACCCGGCCCTGCTTATCGAGGCTGCAGTCCATCGCTCCGGCTAACATTAAGCGAGCAAACGCCCGGGTATTTGCCTGCGCAATTGGCAAGGTGGCTAGTTTATCGGCCAATTTACTCCACTCCTCACCTGAATAGACGAACAAACAGTGGTCTAAACCTCGGGTAACCACTGCACCACGGGCAAATGCCTCCCGAAACTTAACCGGAAGGGCTAAACGGCCCTTTTCATCGAGATTATGCTGATATTCACCGATGAACACAGTAGTGTTAGTTAATAGTTATCCCCACTTTTCACCACTTTTATTTCCTTTTCAACCATTATATACCACCACAAAACCCCTGTAAACCCCAAATCGACCAGGTGATACCAGGCCTGTGCATAAATAATCAACCGACGACCGTTATGTAATCGGTAAACGAACCGTAAACGTTGTCCCCTTACCGAGGTCAGAGGCAAATTCAATTGAACCGCCGTGTTTAACGATGATGTTGCGTACAATGTATAAACCTAACCCAGAACCAGATGGATCTTTTGATACCGCTTCACGACCACGGAAGAATTTGGTGAACAATTTATCTTTGGTTTCCTCAGACATCCCAATACCATGATCCACGATCTCGATCACCACTTCATCGTTATCAATACTGTATTCGACGGTGACCGCATTATTGGAATTTGAATATTTCACCGCATTGTCAATTAAATTTTGTAACGCCATTTTAATTTTTTGGCGATCAATTTTTAATGGCGGTAAATCATGCTGTTGTTTCAACGTGACCGTCACCTGTTTACGCTGAGCATGCACCTGCGAGGCATCCACCACTTGTTTCAAAATGTCGGTCAGTTCACTTTCGGTGAAGGTAAATGGTAAACGCCCACCTTCAATTTCCGAAACATCCAATAAATTATTAACGATCTCGATCACTTCATCATTGCGTTGATAGCCTTTGGCGATCAAATCCATCTGCTTATCCGTTAGCGCTCCCCCATCACCATCCAATAACAATTTAAATAACCATTTCAAAGTGGCTAACGGCGTACGCAGTTGATGGGCTGCTACCGAAATAAAATCGGACTTCATTTGATCTAAATCTTTTTCTTTGGTGACATTGCGCAAAATGACCAGTGAGCCAATATTGGTATTATCGGAATCAGTCACTTGCAAAGCAGTGGCTTGAATAATGGTATGCTCTTTATCTTCCTCCAGTGTCAGCTCCGTGCTTTCATACACCGGCTCACGGGTAGCGCGTTGAATAAAATCTACCAATGGCCGGAGGCTTTTTGGGAACTGACTACTCTGCAACAACTTGTTGGCGTACTGATGTGTGTGCACATGTAACAACCGTTGGGCATAGGGATTCATCAATACCACTCGACCATTGTGATCCAGCAAGATAATACCATCGGCCAGATTGTTCATAATTGCTACCACTTTGTCGCGCTCGGAAGCGGTATCTTCTTCACGCTGCCGAATAATGTTGTTAATGAAAGCGGCAAAGAACGAAGTAAAGACTATGATAAACACGACCGTTGCACCATTATGCACTGTCACACCAATATGCTGATAAAAGCCTGGATCAAAAGCATAGCGTGGCATGTGCGGTATGATCCCTTGGTACTCTAGCGCAATCACCCCCACATACAAGGCAACGGTAAAAAACATCAGCCCAATAATTTCCACTTCATTGAATAAAATAATGGCAATGAAAATAGTGATGAAGTAGAACAAGAAGGACAAACTTTCCACACCACCGGAAACATACAGTACAATGGTGTAAGTCACTTGATCTAACAGCACCTGGGCAATACTGACGATGCGCAAACCTCGTTCGGTGATACGGCGTGGATCGCGCCGCAGATACAGGAAAAAGATCAGGTTATACGTATAGGTCACAGCAATCAGTGCAAAAATGCCGGTGTCGAACTCCGCTACGCCGATGGCTTTTTGAATCAACCCCAAAACAACGAGCAAAGCATGCAACACCCACCGGCTACCGACGATGTACCGCAGCAGGGTAATGCGACGCAGTTTAGTAATGGCTCGGTTATACGGCATCTTTTGAATAGTGGGGGGTAAGACTAAACTCGATGTTATGAGTATAGGCCAAGGCATTCATGATGGTTGCCAATACTCGAATAGTGGTAAACGATTCAGATTGATTATTGATCTCAAACCCCGTCAGTGTATCATCCCCCAGGCAGCGGACAATGGCCGGTAAGAATTCTTCGGCTTTCGGCTTCACTAACTCAACCACTCGATCCTGACAGCGGAATGTCACACGATGCGGTTGAGATGGATCACAAGAGAGCATCGCCATACTAACTGTGTGGTACCCAACCGCCGGCTACTTCAATGATGGCACCAGAGACATAATTAGCTTCATTCGATAATAACCAACGCACCGCACCAGTAATATCTGCGAAACTGGCCGGGCGCTCCATCGGCAATCGTTCCACCACAATGCTATTTTCCACAATGCCAGGGGCAATGGCATTCACGGTAATGTGATCTTTGGCTAAGATGGGCGCGTACGATTTGGTCAACGTCACCACACCCGCTTTAGCCAAGTAATATGGCACCGTATATTTTCTAGCAATGGCATGCTCGGCGGTGGCACAGCTAAAATTGATGATGTGTCCCCCACCGATAGCGCGCATCAGTGGAACAGCCTGTTGTATACAGGCAAATGTGGCTCGGACATTGGTCGATAAGACATCATCAAATTCCTCAAACGTTACTTCCGTAATGGGATGATAGGTGCCAAATGAACCAACGGTGTTCACTAAGACATCGAGTCGACCATAGGTCTGGTGAATAGCGTTGAATAACCGATGAATGTCGTCGGTATGCGTGAGATCAGCTTGCATCAGGCGTGACGCCGGCGCATGGTGCTGCGCC
>DOSP01000015.1:9976-15393 GCA_003512175.1 Candidatus Kerfeldbacteria bacterium | reverse complement strand
CCGGCTGGAGGCGGGCTGTGCAGTGCATCCACCACCAGCTGCCGGCGCTGCTGTAATTCTGCTAACCACTCAGCCGATAACCCGGTGGCAAGACCGGGCACCAGAGCGGCTTGCATCACGTTCGATACATTGCCAGTGACATGGCTTTGCACGGCCGTCATCGCTGTGATGATGTCCTTGGGTCCGGCCGCATACCCGATCCGCCAGCCGGTCACAGCATTGGCTTTTGATAACCCATTCACCGTAATGGTGTTGGGATACAACGATGCAAAGGATAAAAATTCAGTACCGTCATAAATAATGTGTTCATAAATTTCATCAGACACCACCCACCAGTGCTGCTGCTGGGCCAAATCTGCGATCTGTTGCAATACCGTTCGACCGTACACCGCTCCCGTGGGGTTGTTGGGATAATTCAGAATGATGCCAACCGTTCGTTTGGTAATGACAGACTGGATAGCGGCTACATCTGGTTGAAATTGATCGGTGGTTTCAACACTGACCGGAACGCCTCCAGCTAATTTGATTTGCTCCACATAGCTCACCCAGGCCGGTTGCAGGATAAGGACCTCGTCACCTGGCTCAAGCAATGCCAGAAAGGCGGTGGCTAAAGCTTGTTTAGCGCCGTTACTGACCAAAACTTGTTCTGGCTGATAGTGTACCTGATGCTGCTTGAATTCATAGTCTACGGCAGCTTGACGTGCCTCAGGTAAACCCGCTACGGCTGAATAACGATTGGAATGTGCTGAAACAGCTATCGCTACGGCTTCTTGAATGGGAGGTGGTACGGGAAAATCGAGTTCACCCACACTTAAATTGATCACGTCATGGCCAGCGCGCTGCAGGGCTTTGGCCTGGGTATCCAGAGCGATGGTTTGACTAATCGTAAATTTCTTCACGCTTTTCTCTCATGTAAGCGAACCAATCTTCGAAGACGTCGATGATCAGTTTAAACGGTGCTTCAATAATGACATCAAGCACAAACACAAACACGTTGATCTTGGAAAAGTTGACGGATAACCACCGGCCAGCCCGAACAATCGGAATGGCAAAAAAATCAATGGTGACGCTTAACAAATTGTCACGCCGATCCAGCACCACTAAATCCTTGGCGAGTTGGCGCACCCTCAGACCAAAGAAACTGACCAGCGTCAGGAAGACCGTGAACAGCAATACGCCTAACCAGTTGAAACCGAAGGCAGTGAGCACGATGATGAGACCACCAAAGGTGACCAAGAACGCGACGAGATACAGCAGCCGAAATACGAAGTTTAAAAACCAGCCGCGGGCAATATTCGGACGAATCCGATAGATCACATCTTTGCCCTCGTAGCCATAGACCAAATCTTTAATTCCTTCAATAATTTTTTGAGTATTCTCTTTGGCGGGAACGTGTACAGCTAAGGCAATCACAAATAACAGCAACGGGTGAAACACGACATTAATGGCTAATGGTACGTAGTTGAGGTGGCCTAGAATAAAATAATCGTACGGAAATTCTAGGATGATCGCCAGCAACATTTTGGTGATAAATAAATAAATGATACTACGCAAACTGGTACGACGTAGTTTCACTTTCACTTGCTTGTAGCGCTGGTTAGTAGTTTCTTCAATGGTTTCAATTAATTGATTGGGGCTTTGCAATGTGGCCATCGGATCATCCGCCTTTTTCAGCCAGTCATTCAACACTGTGAACAAGATATTGATCTTCTTCATTTGTCGCACCAGCTTTTCTTGCAATGGGTGTTTCATCTGCTTCTGAATAGTCGTACGGACATTCACTACATTGCGGGCAACGCGATTCAAGGCTTCTTCTTTACCGTCTTGCCATTCCGGATAAAAATACTTCAGGAGATTGTAGCTGATCAAATCGAGATCATATTGGGAATAGGCTTTTAAAACCGCTGTATAAATTTGTACCTTGCGTTCATCTTCCGTAATGCGCTTCGACAAAATATCGATGCGCTCCAACATAGTCATATAGACAAACTCCACCATTCCAGCCTTGAGTGGTGAGGGTGATAACACTTCTTCGAGTTCACAGGACAACATGGTGATGGCCCAGTCGAAGGTTTCTTCGCGTTGGCGCCCTTCTAACGGTGGAATAGCCTTACTCAAAAAACGGGCATATTTGACCAGAGTTTTCGCTGCATCATCAACGGTACTCTCTGGTAGAGTGTTGTTGCGAATGTAGCCACCCCGAATCAGCTCCACCACCAGTGGCCGGGCAATCGAAGCCGGATCAACCCCCGGCACAAATTTCCGCTTCAAAATACGCTGAATAGCCGCCTTAATCAGCAAGTGTTCTTCTTTATAATCGAGCGCATTGCGGACCTTCTCGTAAATAAAAGCCACCCGACTGATCGCCTCGGAAATCTTCAGCTTTGGTTGATGTTCCAAGTCAGCTTTGGCGGCCTCTTCACGCTGCTTGGCTTTCATTAAGCGCTGAACGCTTAGTGGGATAGTATAGGATGCGGCATCAGCCATACGGCCAATAGGATACCATATTTTTGGTTATTTGTCCAGGCTGACAAGATAATCCCAAATGATGTTCAAATGATCAAAGGCCATATCTTCTGGGGCTGGTAAGGCATCTAATGGGAACCACTGCACCGCTGATGATTCGCCATCGGTCTGTTTTACTTGATCAATCACATTGACGACAAACACAAAGCTGATGTTCTGCCGATCATCACCGGCGCGATCTGGCTTATCGAGCACTGTAAACAGCTCTTGGACATCACTGGTATAACCAGTTTCTTCCAATACTTCTCGCATCACCGCTTCGGCCACGGTTTCATCACGATCCACAAATCCGCCCGGAATGGCCCATTTGCCACCGCCGTGCAGATGATCTGCCCGTTTGACCAACAAGATTTTTTTATCTTCAACAATCAAGGCATCAACCACGGCATGACGCAAGTGGGCCTCATTGCCGCCTTCAAACGTACACCTGATCATGCCTAGTTGTTGTTGAGGTAATAACGCGTGTTGGCGTCAACTTTACCCGTCACTTGCAAGAAGTTATCTGTTTGATAGAGCACTAAAGCTTCTTCGGTATCGGAATCAAAGCTGGTGTCCGGTTCAGCCGTAAAATAGCCGTAATTTGATAAGCGCTTCTCGAGAGCTTCAACTTGGGCGTGCGTATCCCCTACCGCCAATGTTTCTGTAAAACCAACCCGCACAATAATGCCAGCCCGGGTAGCACGACTACCATTTGGATTCTTCACCTTGATGGTATAGTTACCAGGATCAAAACCAGCTGGAATTTTGACGAGCAATGAAGTTGGTCCATTCCAAGTTACATCTGACATGCGGTTATTGCCAAACCAGACTTTGGCTGATTTGTTGAAATCACCGCCGGTGATCGTCAATTCACGCTCAGAATTATTAGAGGCAAAGCTGGCCGACAGTGAATCAATGAAGATGTCGCCATTCGTAATGGTCACCGCCTTGTTCTTGGTCACTTTTCGACCATCCGGACGCACTACTTTCACACTGTAACTGCGGGGCGTTAAGCCAGCTGGTACGGTGGCTGTAATCTTTTTACGACTCTGCACCACCACATCGCTTAACTCCAGTTTGCGAAATTTCACTACGGTTTCGCCCGTCATTTGGAAATTGGTTCCACGAATGATAATGGTGCGCGCCCGATTATTATTGAACCGTTTATCTGACACCTTCGAAATGGTTGGGGCATCGCCTAATAACCAATCGGCTAATTCATCAATCAGTGTTGCCTTGGTAGCCGTACCGTCATCGTTAACCGATTCCAACCCGAAGGTTAGATAAACGGCACGATAGTCGCTGTTGCCAACCCGCACGCCAGCTACCTTATCATCAGTTTCACCACGGCTGTAACTAAACAGGGCTTCCACATCATCATTGGTGCTATCGAGTTGCAGTTCATCACCAATGTACATGGTTTGCACACCATCGCCGGCGATATTGTAGGTATCAATGTTATAGCTGTCACCTGCAAAATCAGACCCTGCAAAACCAGTCACTACACCTGGCTGGCTGACAGACGAAGCGTAATTGACATGCAGGTAGTTCCACAAGAAATCGGTTGGTGCCGCACCGTAGGTAGAGTTATAGGCGAGCTGTTCTGAGGTAATCAACAAATTGCCACCGGCATCCAGATACTCCGTCAACGTAAACGTATCTGTGTAACTAAAAGTGGAATCAACCACGATCACCAATGGAAATAGGGCTAAATCGGCTGAAGATGGGTACCCATGATTGGTGATATTCCACAGCAGACTGTCGCGCCCACCATCACTAAGGGCATCGGCCACAGTTTGGCCAGCGCTGGCACAATACGCCACATAGCCAAAGTCTAACCCTTCGATTGGCGTATCGTAACAATAGCCATCGTCATCAAGAATCAACACGTCCGGTAATTCCCCTACCCAGAAATTAGTGGTGGAACTGGACGATTCACTGGTATCGGTATCCGTGACGGTAACCGTCAAGGTATATTCCCCATCGGCCGCAGTTTTGGGAATCTTTAATGGATTTGATTCAACAGTGATTTGGGGTAAATACCAAATCCAAATCGGCATTCCGGCTTCGGTAGTGGGCATAGTACCGGTCATACTATCCACCGTCTCTCCATCTGGATCAGTCACCGCATAACTGACCGCAATATCATGGGTTTCCCGATCAAACGCGGTGGGATGTGCCCAGATGGTTAATTTATCGCCTGCGGCAAATAAGTTGGTTGATAGATCACTGACAGCAAAAATTTCTGTATCATCACCGGTCGTGGTTTCTTCACCCTCGGTATACGCACTCACACCAATACTTTCGGGATACACCACATCACTTAATAAGGCCAGTTGAATAGAACTAGCGGTGTAGTTGGTGGGTGTTGCGGTAATGGTGGCCACACCGGATATGTCATCGGCTGTAAACGTCACCGTGGCTTCACCGTTAGCATCAGTGGTAGCAGAAGTCGCCGACAGTGTACCTTGGGTAGTGGACCAGGCCACTGTTTCACCGGCCACCGCAGCATTACTGGCATTGCGCACAGATACCGTCACTACGGCATCGGATGAAGCATCAGTAATCACAAATCCGGAGTCAGCAAATGTATACGATCCGGCCGTTTGGGTACTGGTGGCATCTAAGGTGTTCACCATACCGGAGCCAGAGACATAATCTCGCCCAGATAACAAACCAAAATCATCAGCCGTGGCCTGTAAAATATGACGTACCGTGCGAGCATCGGTGGTAGAAAATTTCTGCATGATTAACGCGGCTACGCCTGCCACATGCGGTGAAGCCATCGACGTACCAGACATTGAATCATAGAGATTACCTGGAATACTGGACACTATATCTACTCCCGGTGCCATCACATCCACCTTACCCCAGTTGGACCACTCGGCTTTGTACCCCTCTTCATCGGTGGC
>DOSP01000015.1:2973-9893 GCA_003512175.1 Candidatus Kerfeldbacteria bacterium | reverse complement strand
CCGACCGACACGACATTGCTGTAGGCCGCTGGGTACGACGGTGATGAAAAAGTGGCTGAATTACCAGATGCCGCCACGACCAATACATTATTCGTGGCCGCATAATCAATGGCTTCTTTGAGTGTATTGGTACCCATTGATGAACCAAGACTCAGGTTGATGACATCCGCTCCATTATCAACTGCGTAACGAATACCATCGGCAATCGTACTATCAAATCCGTAACCGGAAGAATCTAATACCTTGACTGGCATAATTTGGGCGGACGGAGCGATCCCCCGTACACCAACTGTGTTATTTTCGGCAGCGATGATGCCAGAAACATGGGTACCATGACTGTGTTCATCTTGCGGATTATTATCTGGATCAATTGAAGTATACAAGCTCCCAATAAAATCATAACCGTAATAATCATCCACATAGCCGTTCGCATCATCATCTATATTGTTACCAGCCGTTTCAGCCGTATTCACCCAATTATTAGCATCTAAATCTTCATGAGCATAATCCGCACCTGTATCAACGACCGCTACGATAATGCCACTTCCTGTGACGCTATTCGTTGTAGCGGCATCACCGGCTTTTACGGTTGTCCAACCCCAGGATGTTTCCTGCCCCAGTACGCGATATAACCCATCTGGTTCGGCGTACTCAATGTCATCTTGCTGTGCCCAATAATCGATAGCTTCAGTGACGGATGTGTCAATGGCCATCCGTTCAACCGGGCTGCCCTCGCGCTTCACTAAAATGTGATCCGTGGCATATTGATCATCCTCAGATGCCAGCCAACTGGGCGACCGCTGTGGTTGCCAAGGATTATCTGTTGACTCAGTATCAACCACTGCAGCCAATTGGGCCGTGGGTGCAAACACTAAACTAGACGCAGTCACGAGTGATAGCGCCAACCGACGTAGAAGTGTATGTGACATAAGCTGTATTAAAGCTAAAACGTTACGTTATTACGTATAGTATAGCCATGGCTAAGAGCGGCGGTCAAGCACAATCAGCCCTTCAATATGGGGCGTGCGTGGAAAAAAGTTAAATAGCTTGGCATTTGTGATGGTATACCCAGTGAGGAGCCGCTCAACATCGCGCGCTTGGGTAGATAAATTACAGGATAAATACACAATGCGCTTCGGTCGAACCGTGAGTAAACGAGCCGTGACGGCATCATGGAGGCCGGCTCGCGGTGGATCGACAATGACAGTTTGGTCGCTGGTAAACGCTTCCAGGACATGCTCGGTGGCCACGCACCGCGCCGCATAGTGCGACAAACTTAACTGTTGAATGTTGGCGTTGGCCGCTTCAATGGCGGCTGCGTTATTATCGATCACCAGACATGATTTGATCTGGTGATGGAGCGGTAGAGAGATCGCCCCAACCCCTCCATAGCAATCAATCACTTCGTCAGCTTCTGCTACGGCTTCTCCAATACGTACCAAAGCTTGTTCAAAGACCGGCACGTTCACTTGAAAAAATCCTAATAAGTCGTGACGCAATGGTGTATTACTCACCGTGGTAGTAATGGTCGTTGGCCCCGCCGCCAGTAATTCCGTTGGAACCGATGCCGGACTTTTTGGATTTGAATAATACACCGTCAGGCCCAATGAATTGGCGGCCGGAAAATCGCGATCACGCACGAATAATCCGGCAATGGTCTCCCCACGCTCGTTCGATAGAATGATTAAACTTTTCAGATGATGATCAGTCACTGGCAAGGTATGCAGCCAGGCCAAGACGCGTTCTGCCGTTTGATTGATGGCAGCACTGGCTAAGACACAGGGTGTAATGGGTTGTCGCCAATGACTGCCGCGTTTGAATAAAGCCAAGCATACCTCTCCCGTGGCCGTATGCGTAAAACTGTATTCCATTTTATTGCGATACCCGGTAGCGAGAGCGGCATCAATTAGTTCCGGTTGAATCTGTAACCGAAAGTAGCTTTCTCCGGCTAGTTTTACTTTCCAAGCGGCTTCAGCCTGTGGTGATAAAATTTGCCAGGGACTGCACGATAACCAATGCTCTTCTAAGGGAGTTTGCCGATCAGGTGAGGCCGTATGAATGATTTCTGCGGTGCCTTCGAGGTAATTTTTTTTCTTTTTAGTCACTTGGATAGACACATCTTCACCGGGAAGTGCATTCCAAGCAAACACGACTTGGTTATTTACTCGACCAAGCCCTTGCCCACCAAATACTAATTTCTCAATAGAGATGAGCATTCACCACGCTGACCATGTAAAACACAAACGCCCCCAATAACACAGCACTTAAACTGCGTCGCAACGGTGTCCACTGTTCAAGCACGACGACCAATCCGAGCAATACCACCGCTCCAATCATGGCATAGACGTCACGATCAAAGATATGGTTGTACACGAGCGGTTGCACTAAACTGGTCACACCCAAAACGATGACAATATTTAGCGTAAAGGATCCAACAATGTTACCTAACGATAACGCCGCTTGTTTTCGCCAGGCCGCCACCACCGATGTGGCAAACTCCGGCAAACTGGTTCCAAAACTAATCACCGTTAAACTGATCAACGCCTGGCTCAAGCCAGCCAGTTCAGCCAGCTGGACAGCGGCTTGGGTGGTAATGTGCCCAGCGACAGCTAAACCCACTAACGCAAATAAGAAATTGCGACTGACCCGCCAAAATCGAATTGGTTCGGAGCTAGGGGTGTCATCTAGCGAGGGATGTTTTTTAAAAAGATACAATGCATAGATGGAAAAGATCACCAACAGGATGAGACCATCCACCCGACTTAATCCATCGCCATACCAAAACAATGAACTACTGACCAGGGCAACAATGAACATAAAAATCAGTTCGACGTAATTGCGACCAGAGCGTAACACAGCAGGATGAATGATGATTAAACATCCAATGATGAATAAGACGTTGATGACGTTGCTACCAACAATGGTGCCAATAGCCAGATCGGGATGGTTAGTGATGGCTGACGCGATGTTCACCACAAATTCTGGTAAACTGGTACCAAACGCGACTACGGTGACGCCCACCACCCATGGCCGAATACGCCAATAACGAGCTAACTGAACAGCCGCAGCCACTAATTTGTCGGCACACCAGACAAGGGCGATAATTCCAAGTACAACGCCAGCAATGGCAAGAAACATGTTAATAATGATAGACCTTTCCGGTCACAATTGTACAGGCTCGATACAGTTGTTCGAGTAATACCGTTACCGCGAGGTCGTGCGGCAACGTCCAGGCTGCTAAGGCCAACCGACTGGTGGCAACTTGGGTGACAGCTGGACTTAAACCAAATGGACCACCAATCACAAACACAATCGGTTCGGTTTGCTGGATGGACCAATGTTCTAATCGCTCAACAAATTGGCTGGAGTCATACGCTTTCCCCTGTTCATCACAAGCGATAATGACGCACTCTTTCGGCAGAGCTTTGATGATGCGCTCACCTTCTCGTTCTATGACTTGCGCGCGATTGACATTCGCTCCCATTTTTTCTGGCTGAATTGCGGTAAACTGGAAGCGGGCTAAATGAATCAGCCGCTCATGGTACAGTTCCAACAACTCTCGCCACGGACCAGTGGGTTTGGATACGGCAATCACCTGGAATTGAAACATGCCTATAGCCTACCAGTAAATGTCTTTATTTGGAATCTCGTTGGTTTTAAAAATCAGAACGATCAAATCAGTCTTACCCGTATTGTGAAAGCCGTGATGATCACCTGGTTCGCACAAAATGATATCATCCCGCTGCAACCGATAACTGCGCCCTTTCATAACTAAGCGGCCTGTGCCACTGTGAATATAAAAAATTTCGTAGGCCTTTTTATGATAATGTGTCGCGATGGCTTTACCTGGTTTAAAACGTACAATTTGAAAACGACTGCCCTTTTGCCCTAAATCGTCTGCTTCGCATACTACATTTTTAACGTAGGTAAAACGATTGTGCCATGTGAGTTTTTTCAGTGCCGTTCGTTTCATGCTTATGCCGCCATAATGTTAATGATGACATGCCGACCTTCTGACCGCCCACCGTCAAAATCGATAAAGAAAATCGATTGCCACTGCCCGAGCGTTAACTGCCCGTCGTTCACCGGGATGCTCTCACTCGCACCATACAGTAAACTAGCCAAATGCGCTCGAGCATTCTGACGAGGATCAATTTTATTATGGGCATAATCGGCAGTAGTCGGAATTGTTCTGGCCAAATTGTCCTTAAAATCTTTCAAGAGTCCTGGGTCGTTTTCATTAATACGAATAGCCGTTGTGGTATGCGGTGAAAAAACGTGTACCACTCCCTGGTGCGCATGATTATTTTTCACGGCTTGTTTGACCTGATCAGTAATATCGATCAGGTCGCAGCCAGCTTTCGGGAACAGGTGGAGATCGACGGTAGAGGCAGTCATACCCCTACCCTACACTGTATATAAATATTGTCAACACTTTATGATGACAAAACATAACTTGTATGATATACTCAATTTCTATGGATACGTTCCCCCAGCTGGAACAGCTCGGATTGACCAAAAACGAAGCGAAAGTTTATCTAGCTTTGTTGCAGATTGGGTTGACCTCGGCTGGTGCCGTCGTAAAAAAAACTAGACTGCATCGTATGCTGGTGTACACTGCCCTGGATCGACTGATTGATCGTCATCTGGTCAGTTTTGTGTATCGCAATAACCGAAAACACTTTCAGGCGTCAGATCCATCCGCCTTGCTCAATGAACTCAGTCGTCATACTGCGATTGCCCGCGCTGTGATTCCCCATTTGAAGTCCGTGCAAAAACGATCCAGTGAAAATTTGGAAGTAAAAATCTTGTACGGTCATCATGGCTTTACCACCAATCTAGAAGAATTGGTGCGACGGGCTGCTAAAGATGATCATGTCCTCCGCATTGTTGGTGGAGCACAAGCTGATTATTTTTATGATGCTATTGCTGATTGGTATCCTCGTTATCTCGAACTACTAAAAAAATATAAAGTGGTTAAATGGCAAATTTCTCCCAATTCAAACTCAACTGCCTTTAAGGAAAAGTTTGCGCGAGAAAAGCACACCAAGTTACGCACCCTCAAACATGGTTTAGGTAGCCCCACGCTCACACGCATCACCAAGAAACTCGTGTCTATTGAAATCTACACCAAAGAAATCATTATCATCCAAATTTATAATGCGGCTGTGGCAGAGGGCTACCGTGATTATTTCGACCTATTGTGGAAACAAGCCAAAACGTATACCCCTACTCGGTCTTGAAATTCTGCCAGTCTGATGATTGTGAGCAGCCAGCGCTATTGCAGGCTTTGGCGCGCACTTCGTAATTGGTCGTCCGTTTCAATTTTTGAATCGAGCGTACTAACCTGGTCTTCTTTTTAGCATTCTGCAGCTTGGTGGTTTCCCAGTTACTCTTGCTGGCGGTACCAAATTTACGCACTTGCACCACAAAGCGGGTAGATTTTGGTGAGGTCTTCTTGGTGCGCAGCGCTACTTTGACATTATGTTTTCCGGTAGATTTCACCGTGACGGTTGGCATTTTTGGTTTACGGGTACTGGAGACACGCGCATTGTACGTGGCACCATACTGGGTGAAGTGATCGGTCGTGATCGTGATAATATTACTGTCTTTATCGATTGAGACATTATCTGGTTGTTTCCAGGTACCACTGAGATCATCCCAATACTTCCCTACTAACGAATCTTCTTCAATACCCCACTCCGCCAGTGCTTCATCAGAGTACGGAATTTCAATAGTGACAGTGCCGCCTGGGAAGGTTTCAATCAAATTTCCGTCACTGTCTAACGCTTCCCAATCCACTGGGATGGTGAGTGGATGGTCATCAGTTCGGACAATGTTCGTTTCTGGAGTACCGCGCACCGTCACATTCCCTTCCGTTGCTAAAGTTCCAGCTGGAATAGTGAGACGAGTGCCATCACCGTAGGTAATCACTTTGTTTTCGGTCACATCAAACGTTTCACTGACCGCTTCATATACTTTCCAGGCGCCCATCTTCACAAGAGAGAAATTATGGGTATTTTTGCCTTTATCCGGAGTGAATTCATACGGCTTATCCGTAACGTACCAGTCTTCGCCGGACACGGCATCACAACCGGTTGCCCACTCCCCATTGGCTGTGCTCAAGTTCAAGCGGTATTTTTCACCTGACTCTACTTCTGTCCAAGATGATCCACCCTCACTCCAAGCCCAGCACCAGATGGAATCGAACGCTTCCGAATTCTCAATCGAACCGGTCAACGTGGCATCGGCTTGCGTAAATGTGAAGTCTAATCCATCAAGCGCCGTGTTTTTGGAAGAAAATTCAACGGATTGTTCGGGTGGCGACAGCCAACCTTCCTCTACAAACTCTTTTCCGCCACCCACTCCGCAACGATAGGAGTGACCAGCCACAAGCGAAATATCGGCCTGACCATTTCTAATCTCACCACCACTGTTAATGACCGTATTGGTACTCACCGTATCCAGAGCAAAATCCACTTCTTCCCAGTTACCGCACCAGGCCCAGCCATGCTCCACAGGGTCACCATTTGGATCATTCGCCGTCACATGGAGCGAACCATCTTGCTCCAGAACGTTTAATACCATAGTTTCAGTTTCGCCGGATTGCACTTTAATAGCTTCACTATTCATGCTCCATAGCGGAATGTAGCGTTGATTCTCCGACCAAATACCGCCTGAATACGATTTATCGGATACCACCGCAATTTCAACCGGGTTCTCATCTAAACGTGTCCAATGCCCCATGTCATCGGCCTCGTTCCATAGGTTCACATTGATGCTTGGGTCAGCCTCAATTTTTTTACCAGTCGCGAAGTTTTTCACCACCGCCCTAATTGTGGCATCGAGGGGCAGCAAGGTAAACTCGAGCGCGGCTGTTTCACCTTCCGCTACAGTGACATCCTGCGGCGTCACCGCAT
>DOSP01000015.1:0-2910 GCA_003512175.1 Candidatus Kerfeldbacteria bacterium | reverse complement strand
GTGACATCCTGCGGCGTCACTGCACCCGTTTCTTCTTCCGGGAACCAGGCCGAGCAGTGACCGTCGAATTCGCCAGTGTCTTCATCTACAACTACGCCCAGCTCAATGGTGCCGTTATCGAGATCCGTCCCGAAATGGCTGCTGTAATCATCCGTGTTGCAATCAAACCAGCCGTTGATCGATTCAACGACACTGCCATCGCTATTTAAAATAGTGGCCGCAATGGTGGCATTGGGTAATTGCATCGTAAAGCTGACAGCTTCAGACCCGTTCGCGGCTACTTTCACCTTCTGATTTGGCTCTACCGCTAAATAGGTATCATGCCAAACGCTGACATCGTACCAGGTATCACTCTGCACGTAGACGGTTCCAGCACCGTTTTCATCAGTCTGGTCACCAGACCAATGCCCTTGGGTCCAGGCATTGACATTGACGTCTTCCAAGGCTTCACCGCTGCTTGAGGTGACGGTAAACTGAATGGTCGAAGTAAGTTCTTCAACGGTGAAATCAAGCTCATTTTCACCTTCGGCAATGGTGATGGTGCTTGTATAGCTGTATCGACCCCAATTATCGTTTGACCAGGTATCCGGTGAAAACATCAAAGAATACGTACCGGGATTCAAGTTAACCGTATAACTGCCATCACTGACTGACCCCCAATAATTTTCTTCTTCATTGGATAAATTGACCGATCCACCAATATCTTCTGAACCATCTGGCACAGACACAGTACCGGATAACACGGCCGTAGTAGCATCCACTTCAAAATTGACTGTTTCCGTGACACCTTCTTCCGCAATGTCGTACTGATCATCACCACTTTGGTAGCGCCAATCAACACTGGCATCTTCAACAGCGTTAAGGTAGGCATTATAGCTACCAACCGGTACTGCAACGCTATAACTGCCCGCGCTATCTGTGGCATCACAGTAACTACCTTTACCACTATAGAAACAGACATTAGCATCGGTCACTGGAGCACCAGCTTGCACCGAAACAGTGGACGATTCAGTATCACTATAGCTCACCGTACCACTAAAAAACGTATTAGCCTCTTGGAAAGCAATGTTTTGCGTAACGGCTGATCCGCTATACGCAAAGTCCACGGTTGTAGTGATGTAACCAGAGCCATCCTGAGCGTAGGCGGACGCGCTGTAGGCACCACTCGTCCACTGATCAACACCATCGTAATCCGCAAAAATGGCGTAATACCCTTCACTATCGGTGCTGGCTCCTTGAGTTACCGACCAATCGCTGCTATGCATCTCGACCCATATTTCGCTCACGGTATCACCACCAGCGGTCACCACGCCACTCACTAAAGGTGTACCCATGTTGATGGCTTCATTCGACGATGTGGTATACCAGTTCTCTGAGCTGTAGGCATCACCTAATAGTGTCGTTTCATCGCTCGCTCCTGTAGACACATAGGCCCGTAGTGCCGCAGCACTGCCCGGATTGGTAGCATTACTAATGGTGAGCACGTAACTACCAGCCGCCAATGCGGTGGTGGCCGTTAAGCCAATATTGCGTGTGTCAATGCTGGCGGTCACACCACTGACACCGCTAACACTGGCTCCCGCTAAATTCACTTGGCAGGCTTCCCAATCTTCCTCACAACCGCTACTGCTCATGATATCGATATTGATGTTATCATCTACTTCAAGAGCATTGCTTAAGACAAATCCAACGGTATAGGTGACACCGGTGGCACTTAGCGCAGTCGAGCTGCTGGTGAATGAAGCAGAAGTGATGTATGAGTCATCCACCACATCCGCCAAGGTGGCTGGAATAAACACCACTAACAGTAATGCTAAACCAAACAGCACCGACAATGAAAAGCGGTTAAGAGCCATAGGGCATGATATTAATTGTATTAGTTTTGATAATAAAAATAGCTGCGTTAAGTATAGAAAACTACATGGCATGTTGTAAAGCGAAAAGTGTGCTAGGAGCTTAACAATTGCACAATAGCGGAAAAATTGCGGTGTTTGGCCATGTCGAGGGCCGTTTCCTTTTTGGTATAGATACTGAAACCAGGATCAACGCCAATCGAACGATCCGCCTGGTGCGCGAGCAACAGCTTGACTGCCTCCGGTTGGTTGCTATCGGCCGCTTCATGCAAGGGGGTAAACCCATAGTCATCCTTGGCGTTGACATTGGCACCATGACTGAGCAACAACACCATCACTTCAATGAAACCGTGGCGAGCAGCAAAATGGAGTGCAGAGATGCCGGCCTCTTTGGCACGGACATTGGGATTAGCCTGATGTTCCAGTAACACCTTGGCAATAGCAGGTAAATTTTTATCTCCACAATAATGCAAACCGGTATGACCTTTTTCAAAAGAGGCCGCATTTGGGGTAGCACCTTTGGCGAGAAACAATTCCACTATTTTTGTGTAGCTTTTCAAGAGTTGTGTGATTCCGGGTAAACCACGCACATCAATTTTGCCAGCACCATCACACGCCATGAGGAGCGGGGTAAAACCATTACTCCCTGGGGCATTCACATCCAAACCGCGATCAACCAACAGTTGTACAATGGTCCCTAGCCCTTCGCGGGCGGCATAATGTAAGGCAGTGCGCTTAAAACCAGTAGATTCCTGGTAGGCAACATTTATCCCCTGATCAATCAAAAATTTGGCAATCTTCGGCTTGCCGATATCGCAGGCCGCAATTAATAAATTGCCACCAAATTTATCGACGGTGTTGATATCACAGCCAGCCGCCAGATCTTTTTTTAATAGCGTAATCACCTTGGCTTCTGAATTCGCCATGGCGGCCGGGTGCAAATCGGCTGAAGCGATGGCCTGAAATGGATCGGTCGTTGACTTGGTCATACGTGGACATATCTGGACTCGAACCAGAGACCTCTACAGTGTGAATGTAGCGCTCTAACCAACTGAGC
>DOSP01000025.1:7719-8048 GCA_003512175.1 Candidatus Kerfeldbacteria bacterium | reverse complement strand
AATACCACGCCAATTGAGTGTGACACTGTGGACACATAGACCGACCGGTTAATGGTTTGCCGGCATGTAAACGCAAAATAACTACGTTGATAAAACTGCCTAAACCCAAGCCTAGCGCCCCGGCAATTGCGTACATGCCAAAATACAAAATATCAATCATCATGGTGAAGTATAGCATAAAAAGCCACCGTACTCATTTTCCCGATTTATATTGTATTTATTCCCATTATAGTGTATAATTGTACTGAAAGTTAACATAAAGCTTACTTTCAGTACAATTATGGATAATATACCCACAAAAGGCCGATATATTGAAATTTTGTTAAGAT
>DOSP01000025.1:2923-7670 GCA_003512175.1 Candidatus Kerfeldbacteria bacterium | reverse complement strand
ATATATTGAAATTTTGTTAAGATCTCCCAAAACTGTCTTTTCCATCAAAGACATCGCTTTGTTATGGGGCGAACCAGGAAAAGTAAATGTTCGCGTGAGATTAAGTAATTATGTAAAAAATGGAAAATTAATTAGGATTCATCACGGTATTTACGCCAAAGATAAAAACTACAATCGTTTTGAGTTGGCTACTCGAATCTATACACCTTCATACATCAGCTTTGAAACAGTATTAACTCGAACTGGAATAAATTTTCAATACTACGGAAATATTTTTGTTGCATCTTATGTCACCCGAGAAATTGAAGTTGGCGGGCAAAAAATATCTTTCATCAGAATGAAAGATTATGTTTTAAGCAATACGATTGGGATTGAACATGCAAATGATGTCTCAACCGCCACAAAGGAACGAGCGTTTTTGGATCGGATATATATCAGCAAAGATTATCATTTTGATCATTTGGATGTTTTGGATTGGGATAAAGTTTTTGAAATTTTGCCAATATATCGCAACCAGAGAATGAATAAAAAAGTCCAAGAATATTTTAAACACTACAAAGAAAATTTATGACCTTAGACTATCCGAAGCACAAAAATATCATACTGCAAATATTAAAGGATATTTTTTCTGATACTTCACTATCTCCCTACTTAGGCTTTAAAGGTGGCACAGCCGCTTTAATGTTCTACGATTTAACCCGTAATTCAGTTGATATCGACCTTGATTTATTGGACGAAACTAAAGAGCAAGTAGTCTTTGAGAAAATCCAAAAAATAGCCATGGGCTACGGTAAAGTTGTTGATTCAAGAATTAAACGATTCAATCTCATCACAATTATCTCATACGATTTGAAATCTCAAAACATTAAGATTGAAGTTAATCGCCGATATTTCGGATCTAAGTATGAGTTAAAAACCTTGCTTGGCATCTCAATGTTGGTAATGGTTAAAGAGGATATGTTCGCCAATAAGTTAATGGCAATGTATGAGCGGATCGGTAAAACAAGCCGCGATGTTTATGATGTATACTTTTTTGCCAAAAATAACTGGCCAATAAACAGGAAATTGGTTGAGGACCGTGCCCAAATGCCGTTTAAAGAAGTCTTGGCTAAATGTGCCGAGCTTTTAGAAAAAATGGATAACCGTCACATACTTGATGGCCTGGGAGAAATGCTTACCGAACCACAGAAAGATTGGGCTCGAGCGAAGTTACGAACCGAAACAATCTTTTTATTAAAAGCTTGGTTAGAAAGTGAAAAATAAAGCCACCGGGGCCTTACCGATTAACGACGCGGTATAGCAGCTCTAATAGCAGATAAGGCACTTTCTACTCCACCGGTACTGTGAGCCGATACCGCTACAAAATAGTGGGTACCGTTGGTTAAACCGGTAATGGTGTTGGTTGTGCTATTACCCACATCAATGGTATTGGTCATGGTGGCGCGGGATGTACCGTAGTAAATACCAACAATAAACGATGTATAGACCTCACACTCTCACTCCGCACTCAGTACCGGCAGTGAATAATTAAACTTCGTGGTATTTAAATACTGCACGAACGCATCCGTCGTCGTATCAATGTCTGCAATATACTGGTTATGCGTGACGGCCTGACGTCCGGCTTTCCAGACATGCTCCTGAGGATTCTGTTCAGGGGAATATCTGGGAAAATGAATCACTGCAATGTTTCCATCGTGCTTGAAAAACTCTTGCACCTTGGAACCCTTATGCCAGCCTGGACCATCCCAGAGCAATACAATTTTTTCTGTGGGGTAGATCTGTCTGAGCCTGCCTAACACTTCAGCGGTGATGAACATGTTCTGCCACTCCGTTTTAAAGGCATGTTCTGTGCCGGTTTTCAGGTTCAAAAATCCGTACACACTTCTCGCTGCTTTCTTGTTGGACACGATGATCTGAGGATATGCTCCCTTTGGTAACCAAATCTTTTGAAAGGTGGTTTTACTAGACAGTACCATTTCGTCTTCACAGAGCAAGACAGTGTGTTTGTCCTTCAATGCTCGTTTGAGCTTGTTTCTATTGACTGTTTCCCACTCCCTGACTTCCTGCTCATTGTGTTTTTGGTAGACCTGACCGGGTTTATGGAAGGTAAACTCAGCTTTTTTAAATAACAGATAATGGGAAGTTCTGGACTTGTACTTCACCTGATACGTCTGCTCAATGTAGTATCCTAAAACAGCCGTCGTCCAGTAGTCAGCCGTGTAGCCAATATCTTTCGGCTGTTTTGTTTTTAAGGTGTGGATAATGGCTTCGCGTTGTCGTTTCGTGAGTAAGGGTTTGAGATTATTCTTGCGTTGATCGGCAATGGCCAAAAGTCCGTGTTGGACGTAACGCTTGCGAATGTCAAAACACTGCCGACGACTGTAACCAGTCACGTGAGTTGGGTCACTGCCATTGTCCAAGAGGAGAATAGCTTGTGCTCTCCTGACTTCCACACTAGAAGCGTGGGTGTTGCTAATGACCTGGTTGAGTTCTTTGTGTTGGTTTTGTTTGAGCTTTTGATAGGTCCTCACACTGACAGTATACCATTTCTAGTGCGGATTGAGGATGTGAGGTCTATATATACCTCTGAGCCAGTTCCCTAGTGCAGATTATAATTAGTCCGTAGTAGGGAACTCAGGTAACATTTGTTTAGTCAATTCATACCAATCGGCATAGCCTGCACTGCTGGGGTGGAAATAGTCGGACGCATAATAGGTGCTTGGATCCCGAGCGAACGGGTCGGCATCGCCTAACCGCCAGATGTCGACATACTGGGCTTGGTACTGTGGTGCCAGGCGTTGATAGATCGATCGCAGTTTAGCGGTGCGCTGTGTGAAGAGCCAGCGCGAGCCGAGTGGAAGTAACTTGGCAGTACCAAAATTCCCGCAATGTAAAATGACCACTTGTTTACCAACTCGATTGGCTTCGGTAAGAACAGTGATCAAATCAGCTTCGAGGGTAGTGAAATTAGTGAAACGAACGATATCATTCCCACCAATTTGGATGAGCACCAGATCAAACTCATCATCACTGAATTCAGAAAAACGACTGGTTAAATCGGCCACACGGGAGCCATTCACTCCCTTATTCACAATATCCGCCGTCGGATAATCGTTCCCTAATAATCCAGCCGTGCTGTCAGTCGGCGAGCTGGCGCCAGTACCAACAGCTGTGCTATCGCCAATGACCAAAAAATGGTGGGTAGGGTTGGCTGGATGTTGTTCATACGGAACAGCTTGTTGGGCTAACTGTATGCCGATTTGCGCATAATGCCGTGAGCGGAGGTATTGTGCAACACTGTATGTGATCACTAGGGCTAATACAATAAGGCAAACTTTAAGTGTGAGTGACATAATGCATATTTTAACCAATATGCTATGATTAGTATATATGATTTCTGCCCTCCTCACTTTAGCCCTCGCCACCATTCAACCAGTCGTATCTGTTCAGAGTATCACTTTAGAAAAAGTGAAAAATGTTGCAGTGACCGATATCACAACCACTGAAGCCGAAGTCACCTGGAAGAAACAATCTGCTGCCCTACAGTATCAGGTACGGGTAAAGGACAATGCTGGCGATGTGGTCAAGAAAAAAAAGACGGAACGACGAAGACTGACTATTACTGGTTTAGATGGAGGTACCACCTACACGGTGCAAGTTCGTGCCTTACGCAAAGCTAAAGCAGGGGCTTGGTCGAAAGCGGTTGAGTTCACAACCGATACCGAAGAAAATGCTTCATATGACGATTACAAAGCCGTTGCGGGAACATCATCTGGCGAATGGCAAAATTTAACGTATGGTACCAGCGGCGATGCGACTACAGTGGTTGAGGTAAACTCCGATGGCACAACAGCCTTTACCTTAGATTTAGGTGGGCTAGTATTTGGTTTGCTAGACCCTGATGCTAAAACCTTTGAAAGTACCTATGATGAAACTGGCGCGGTCTTTACCGCTGAAGATGATGACTTATTTGGTGACGTCACAATAACGATTGTGAACAATGGCAATGACACGGCTCAAATTACCTTTGAAGGTCTGAATGTGCCAGTGGCGGGCATCAGCAGCCTTACCGCAGAAGGCACCTTGTATGATGACTCAGTGGATTTAGATTACACCATCACCTTTGCCGACACGCTCACGGCCAATGGGGTAATGAATCTCACCAAAGCGGAGTAGGTTATTTTTTCATCTCCCACACGCCACGCTCGGCAGATTCGGGATCATCTGGATTTCTGCGACGACGTTCAAAGTCTTGTTGCCTTCGTTCATCTTCCTCATCCATTTCTGGAGTGGGAGCATGAATACCCATTTCCGGTTGATCCACAGGAGTGAGTGGCACCTTCACTTCTCCGGAGTCATCATTTACCCACCTATCCCAAGCAGCGTCTTCATCGCGATTGACATCAGACTCGTCTGGCTTGTCGACATCTTCGTCATTATTTAGTCGCCGATGTTGTAATTCTGCGCGTGGTCTTGGTTCCATACAGTTATTTGGTAAATTGTAAGGCAAAGCCGCGGACTTCTTGGTCCATGGCTTTTTGTAAACCATCGATAAGTTGTTTGCCGCGTGCGCCAATGTTTGAGATAGAAGTTGTATCCGTAGTAAAATCAGTGGAAGCTTGGATCATGCCCGATTCAACCAGTGGCAAGTAATCTTCTGCCTTGGGTAAGACTTTGTGTTTAACATCTTCAGCGAATCCCTGAAACATATCATCAAAGGTTTGGGTGGTTGGTGGCTGCATGAAAT
>DOSP01000025.1:0-2767 GCA_003512175.1 Candidatus Kerfeldbacteria bacterium | reverse complement strand
GGTTTCCCTTTCGTGCCCATGAACATGGTCGTCATGAGGTGCCAACGGTTATGAGCAAACAGCACAATAAACTGACCATTCTTACTCACCATATTGGGTTGTTTGAGTTTGGTGATAATATCGTGTAGTTGTGCTTGATCCAGACCCATAGCGTTAGATAATTTCTTTCTGGTAACACCGTTCACAGTATATCAATTCTTTTGTATCGGGGCTATAACTGGTTTCGAATTGATTTGCACAGCGGGCATCGTGATGATGATCCGGCTGAGTGCACATACATTGGCGTTTCCACAAGCGCCGCGGATTACGTAACTTGATTCGGCGTAAGTGTCGGCAGTTCGGACATAATCGAGGCAACGCAATATCCAACTGTTGATACATTTTAAATTCTTGTGGAATAATCTGGAAGTTTTTTCTGCAGTCAGAACAGGCTAAAATTTCTTTAGTGATCTGTTCTGTGATTTCAGCAATATTATCAGCGATCTCTGTGATCGTTTCTTTGCCAAAGGTTCCTCCAGTATTGTCGCGCCACTTCCAGCCGTTGCGTCGTACGTCCGCCTGATTTAAGGGGAAATATTCCTGTGCTGTTGTTTCGTTATATCCGAACGGTGAGTACTCTACTGGAAATAGCTCCCCATATTCTCCAGTGGTTTTCATATGAGCAACAATTTTGTCGCGTAAGCGTACATATTCCGATTCGGTATATTGTTTGTTCAGAATGCAATATTGTTTCTTTTTGAGGCCCACACAACCGAACAAATCTTTACAACCATTGACGCATAAAATGCAGTACTGCGAATCACTAATATTTTTTAGCCAGAAGGTAAATTGTGTGTTGTAGGCCGGAGCACCAAAATTTGCGTCATAGAGTAGTTGGCCTTCACCATTGGCGTAACAATCCATGTTATCTTTGCCATCCCAGGGTGAGTACCAACAGTATTTCAGGTTTTCACCCTGACGAATATCAAAGCTAAGCTGGCAATTGTGACTGTTCCAAATGTAGTTGCCGGTGCAGTTATCAGAATTATAGATAGCGTTATACAGGTGGGGTACAGATAAACCTAAATCATGCATTCGCTTTAATCCGGCTTGTAGTTTTTGGTAACTGGCCAACAGACCCGGTATCTGTTGTTCCCACTCTGTTTGGCTGACCGGCTTGTTAAATATGTAATATTCTTTATGGCGTAAACCCACACACCCAAATGTGTATTTGCAGTCTACACAATCGAAAGATAGATATGTTTCTAAACAATTACGACATTGTTGGCAATAAGCGCATTGATAGAGGTGATCACTATCCACACACTCAATCGCTAATTCGGAGTCTTCTACAGCGGTACAGTCTGCTACTGATCGATTATTCAAGCTGATATATGAGTAATATGAATCTTCCGATTTGTCAGTAGACGAGTTCATGTAGGAATTTTTCAACTGAAAACAGCAGTGATTATAATCAGCGTTCTCACCTTCCCAGGTCCATAAGTTTACATGGGGCACTTGCCACATCAGCTCGGCGAATTGCGGAAAAAATGGCTTGGAAAAATCAAAATCGCGACCATAATCCAATGCGTCCCAATCGTCTTGAAACCAGGCCTCATGTTGATAGACCTGCCGAATTGGACTATCTGGCGCATAAATAGAAATAATTTGTTTCCCGGTTTTACCGCAGGTCCGTTGGTAATAAAACCGCTCATTGCGCCAAGCTAAACGGCGTTGCATGCGACAATCCGGACACTGCGTTGGCGCTGGTACTTTAATTTTATCGTAATAGGCTTGATCATCAGGTTCGATCTGAAACGTTTTGTGACATTGTTTACACTGGGTGGTCATATCAATACACTTCTTTTTTATAGCACTCATCACAGTAGATAATCTCTTTCCGCTCTGGTGCGTAGGTGGTATCGAATTCAGTTGGACACAAACCGTTATGGCCATGATCCGTTTGGGTACACATACATTGCCGATGCCACAAACTCTGCGGATTATGCCACTGCCGGCGCCGTTCATAACGGCAGCTATAACACAAGGTTGGATTTGGAATATGCATCTCTTGATAAAACTTCAACTCTTGATCAACGTATTTAAACGGCCGTTGACACTTCGTGCACACGGTTGATTGTCCCGGCTGGGCCGGTAACGGTTCGTGCCATTGCCAACCATGTTGCTGCACGTCGGTTTTGGTTAACGGATACCAGTGTTGAGCATTGGTTTCATTATAGCCAAACAAGCTGGCTTCAATGGGGAAATATTGGCCCCAGTCGCCAGTTTGAAGCATATGAGTTTTTATTTGTTTGAACAGCCGCTCATATTTCTCTTGAGAGTACTGAGTATTGAAAATGACATATTGTGCCTTTTTGAGCCCGCAACTCCCCAAGACATCTTTGCTATTCATCACTGAGTGAGAGTAGTACACATCATTGCCGCCATAGCAGCCATAGGTACACATACTATGCTGGGGCATCGGAAACGTTTCCACATTTTGATAGCCATTCTCACCTACCCCACCGTATTCACAATCCATAGAATCTTTTATTTTGATCATATTACGCACATAGCGGCAATGATCGGCCTGTTCAACATCAAAACATTCCCAAGCCGTATTCACATCACGCAGATAATCACCACTGGATGCCTCAATGCGACCCAGTTGATTACGGTAATGGTGAATTGACTGCTCCATTAATTGTTTCAATGCTGTGAGCGCCTTGTCTCGGCCTGCTGGAGTATCTAATTGCCAATCAGCTACAATTTTTTCATAGTCCTCGCG
>DOSP01000036.1 GCA_003512175.1 Candidatus Kerfeldbacteria bacterium | reverse complement strand
CGACGCCAAACCCCGCGCTAACCGGGTAATCAACACGCCGGTTGGTTTGAGTGCATCAATCACATAGAGCGCTGTGGCTTCGCCGGTCATGTCTGGGTTAGTACCCAAAATCACTTCGTTCACGGTATTATCATTCACTCGGCTGACTAATTCTTGCAAATGCAACTGATCTGGCCCCATGCCTTCCAGCTGGTTAATGGTTCCGCCGAGTACATGATACGTTCCTTGATACGTGCCGGCTTGTTCTAAGGCCGTGACAGCCGCACTATCGGATACCACACAGACCACCATTTGATCACGCTGACTGCTTTTGCAGATATCACATAACCCATCGGTGGCAAAGTTAAAGCACAGTGTACATAAATGAACCGTCTTTTGGGCGGCTTGTAATGTTGTAATTAGTTGTCCAACTACTTCGGGTGGCTGTTTTAATAAATGTGTCACATACCGTTCAGCAGTTTTACGGCCTACCCCTGGCAGGCTGGTAAAGGCAGTAATGAGTTGTTCCAACGAAGCTGGGTAACGCGCCATTATTTTAAGCTGGATAAATCGGGCACAGTCATTTCACCGCTTTGGATTTTTTTCGCCATAACCTTTTGGATATCTTTAGTGGCTCCGCCAATGGCATCAATCACGCCTTGTTCAACCTTCTTCTTATTGTCGGGGGAGAGCAACCCGACGTCAATATCCAACGACATTATTTTTTGTGTACCATCCATCACCACATTCACTTTGCCGCCGGCACCGCTGCCATGGGCGGTTTCATGCGATAAGGCACTTTGCATCGTCTTGGCTTGGGCGCGCAGATCTTTAAATTGTTTAAGTTTGGTCAGCATTGATCCCATACGGTTTATTCGCTAAAGATTTTTTCTAAATTTTTAAAGCTGGCTTTTTCGATATCAAAGAATAATTCCAGTCTGCCGGTTGGACCATTGCGATGCTTAGCAATAATGACATCGGCAATGTTCTTTCGCTCAGTATCTTGTTTATAATACTCTTCACGGTAGATGAATACTACCACATCAGCATCTTGTTCGATAGAGCCGGATTCGCGCAAATGGGCCAGTTTTGGAATGGGCACCGTTTGGGTTTCCACGGCACGGGATAACTGCGACAGCGCTAGCACCGGTACATTCAATTCGCGGGCTAAGCCTTTTAAGGAACGCGAAATTTCAGCAATTTCTTGCACCCGATTATCGGTATTCTTACCCCGGCCTTCCATCAGTTGTAAATAATCCAACACAATTAAGCCTAAGCCATGCTCCATTTGTAAACGGCGGGCCTTGGTGCGAATCTCCATAATATTACTCATTGGGCTATCGTCGATATACAGCGGCGCTTCAGAGAGTACCCCCATGGCTTGGCCGATTCTGGGAAAGTCGTCATGCCCTGGCGCATCAGACAACTTTCCCGTACGCATCTTCCATAAATCGACCCCGGCTTGGGCACACAGTAAACGGTCCACTAATTGGTCCTTACTCATTTCTAAACTGAAGATACCCACCGGCACGCGTTCAACCACCGCCACATGCCGCGCAATATCCAGGGCCAGTGATGTTTTTCCCATGGATGGGCGAGCCGCCAGAATGACTAAATCAGATTTCTGTAAACCACCCAGCTTATTATCAAAATCGATAAAGCCAGTGGGCACGCCTCGGAGCTTGCCGGATTCTTTATGAATTTCATCAATCCGATCAAACGCTTCCGCTAAGATATTGCCAATCGGGGTAAAATTTTGTCGCAGGTGTTTTTGTGAGACGGAAAACAAGGCTTGTTCAGAATCATCTAATTGCTTGCTCACATCGTCGGTGGAATCATCATAGGCTGTTTTCAGAATTTCATGGGCGGCTGTAATTAAACGACGTAACGTGGCTTTGCGTTGAACGATATTGGCGTAGCTTACTACATTGGCAGCCGATGGCACCACGGTAGTGAGTGAGACCAAAAAACTGCGGCCGCCGACGCTTTCTAACACTTCACGTTCTGTCAGCTTGTTGGCGATACTGACAATATCGATCGGATCGTGTTGATTATAGATATCTTGCATGGCTTGGAAGACCAAGCGGTGTTTGTCACTATAAAAATCGTCTGGATTAACTACGTCGGCAATCCGAATAATGGCGTCTTTATCAATCAGCAATGAACCTAAACAGGCTTGCTCGGCCTCGAGATTATGTGGGGGGAGTTGATCCATAGGGACCCTATAGTAGCACTGTTGTCGATCCAGTGTCTACAGGCTATAATCAACAAGATGTCCACACTGTTTGACCTCTTTTTACACCTCGATGAACAGCTCAGTCTGATCATTGCTCAATATGGAATCTGGACCTATGCGATTGTAGCACTGATCGTATTTTGTGAAACCGGCTTGGTGGTGACCCCATTCTTGCCCGGTGATTCATTGTTATTCGCCCTAGGTACCTTGGCCGCGCGGGGTGATTTGAATATTTGGTATGTGATGGGAATATTGTTCCTGGCGGTGTTACTGGGTGACAATGTGAATTATTGGGTGGGGCGACGGTTGGGCCCGGCTTTATTTTCTGGAAAATCCATTCGCTGGTTGAATCAGGAGCATCTCCATGAAACCCAGGAGTTCTACAAACGACATGGCGGCAAGACGGTCATCCTGGCCCGCTTTGTACCGATTGTGCGTACCTTTGCGCCGTTTGTGGCTGGGATTGGTGCTATGAGCTATGGCACATTCTTATCCTATTCTCTGGCTGGTTCAGCCCTGTGGATTATCGTGGCCTGTGGAGCTGGATATTTTTTTGGAAACATTCCTATTGTTCAACAAAACTTTGAATTCGTTGTCATTGGGATTGTGCTGATTTCTTTATTGCCAGCGGCGGTGAAGTTTATTCGACACAAGTATCGCCGACCCCGCGTTGACACTGATAGGGCAGGTTGATACAATAGCGAAGCTTTTTTTCGGGACGTTAGCTCAGGGGTAGAGCAGTTGCCTTTTAAGCAAATGGTCAGTGGTTCAAATCCACTACGTCCCACTAACCGCCTAAACATGATATAATTTAGTCATGTTCAAAGCCCTCCAGCAATTTATTCTGCACTGGCTCAAACGCCAGTTTCACGGTAATCCGTTGGTCACTCAACCTGGTGAATATTTACCCAAAGTCGGACAGGCCTATCATGTCTGGCTCATTGCCGTGGCGAGCTTGATTAGCCTTGCGGTTATCGGTAGTGCTGGCTTTGTAATTGGTGTACTTCATGGCTGGTTCTGATTCATTTCATACCTTCACCATCCCAGAAACTTTCGCTGCGTTAACTGCGCCGGAAGCAGGGTTAACCGCGGACGATGTCAAACAACGTCTCAGTCAGTATGGCCCGAATACTTTACCATCAGCCAAACTGAAACGGTGGTGGGAAGTGTTGTGGGAACAAGTCAAAAGTCCGTTGGTATTCGTGCTGTTAGGTGCAGCGCTCATTAGTAGTCTGCTCCATGAATTTGTGGATGCCACGGTGATTATGGCCGCGGTCATCATTCAGGTGGTAGTTGGTTTCATTCAAGAATATAAAGCCCAAACCAGCTTGCAGGCGCTGCAAAAAGTGATTGCGTTATCGGCTCGGGTACAGCGTGATGGTACTGAACAGGTGATCTCTGCTCAGGAATTGGTGCCGGGAGATATCGTGCTGTTGTCGGCTGGTGATAAAATCCCCAGCGATGTGCGGTTGGTGCATGTGGCAGATTTTGAAGTGAACGAAGCGGCCCTGACTGGCGAATCTGATGCCGTAGTCAAAAACCCTCATTCCACGGTTCCTGCCAATGCCACTGTAGGGGATCGGCTGAATATGGCATTTTCCGGAACGGTGGCCACCAAAGGTTCGGCTCGTGGTGTGGTGGTACAAACTGGCTTGCACACCGAAATGGGTGGGATTGCCCGTTTGATTAAAGAAACCGCCGATGAAGACACCCCATTACAAAAGCAGCTGGGGTCATTCGCCAAAAAAATGAGCATTGGAGTTGTGGCAATTGCCCTAGGCATTTTCTTGTTTGGTTACTTTTTCCTAGGAAATGTGACTGAGTTATTTAGTGTATCTGTGGCCATGGCCGTATCCGCTATTCCCGAAGGTTTGGCCATTGCAGTGACGATTATTCTGGCTGCTGGCATGCAACGCATTCTAAAACGCAAAGCCCTGGTGCGTAGGCTAGTGGCGGCCGAAACACTTGGTTCTACCAATGTGATTTGCACCGATAAAACCGGTACCCTGACCGAAGGCAAAATGCAAGTGACGGAGATTCTGACCGAAACTGAGGATGACCCCAAAGAATTGGCGTTGGCTTTGCGGATTGGTGTGTTGTGCAATGATGCGAAAGTCAGCAATCCAGACGATATGGTTGATGAGTGGCAGATGACCGGTAATTTAACCGAACGAGCCTTGATTGCTGCCGCCATGCAAGCTGGGATTCATTTTCGTGATGTGCAAAAGACGGCGCCGCGTGTGGATACGATTCCGTTTGATTCCGCCATCAAATACATGGCCTCGCTGCACCGCGAGGCCCATGGCCGCATCCTGTATATTAAAGGTGCTCCGGAAATTGTGCTGCAGTTGTGTCAGTTATCCAACGAACGGCGTGAGCACTTTGAAAGAAAATTTAAGCGCCTATCGGAAAAGGGTTTACGGATTATCGGCCTGGCCTATAAACACGCTGGCTCAGCCAAAACCGTGGAAGAAGCCGGCCTTGACCAGTTGAATTTTGTGGGCTACGTGGGTATTAAAGATCCATTGCGTCCCCAGGCCAAACAAACGGTGGCTGAATGTAAACGAGCCGGCATTAAAACCGTCATGATTACCGGTGATCATAAACTGACAGCCAAAGCCATTGCTGTGGAATTGGGTCTACCGGTAGATGATCCGGCCAGTCTGGTGGAGGGGCATGAATTAGATAAGATGTCGCAACATGAACTCAACCAACGCGTTCAGCAGATTAGCGTGTATGCTCGAGTCACACCCCAGCATAAATTGCGCATCGTGCAGGCCTGGCAGAGCCATCAAATGGTGGTAGCGATGACTGGCGACGGGATTAATGATGCCCCAGCCATTAAAGCCGCCGATATTGGGGTGGCGTTAGGTTCCGGCACCGATGTGGCCAAAGAAACGGCCGATATCGTGATTTTAGATGATGACTTCAGCACGATTGTAGCAGCAGTAGAAGAGGGTCGAGGCATTTTTGATAATATTAAGAAGACAGTGTTGTATTTATTGTCAGATAGCTTTACCGAGGTGTTATTGATTGTGTTAACCCTGTTGTGGGGGCTGCCTGTTCCTGTCACGGCCGCCATGATTTTATGGGTGAATATTGTAAATGATAGTTTCCCAAGTTTGGCCATGACGCAAGAACGTAAAGAACGGGAGAGCATGATGGAGCCTCCGCGTGGCCACCGTAATGTCATTCTGGATACAAAAGTCAAAACTCTTATTGCGGTGATTAGTCTTATCACTGGTTTATTCAATGTGGCGCTGTTCCAGTTTATCTATACCAATACACATGATCTAGAATATGCTCGAACCATGGTGTTTTTGTCGATTGGAATCGATTCATTATTTTTTATGTTTAGTATTCGATCGTTACGTCGGCCGTTGCATCAGACGAATATATTTGGCAACCCCTGGTTGATCTTAGCGTTGATTGGCGGAATGATTGCACAAGCTTTACCGATTTATGTACCGATGCTGCAAAATTACTTTGGTACCGTGGCGCTTGATTACGCTGATTGGGGATTGGTGTTTGGTTTGATTGTGATCGAAATGACGATTATTGAACTGTGTAAGTATTTTTTCTTGAAGGTTGACAAACCTCGCCCGGTCTGATAAAAGAGTTACGCCCAAATCTCACGGGCGGAGGAAGTAGAAGCTCATGCGTTCACGTCTGCAGATCGGATCCCTCATGTTCGCGATCGAACCCAACGGTGGCGAGCAGCCCATCATCACCCGCGACGGCACGA
>DOSP01000069.1:3339-3539 GCA_003512175.1 Candidatus Kerfeldbacteria bacterium | reverse complement strand
TTGACGGCTTCAACCACGACAGAACCTTCGTACCCAGCATTCTGGGCAATCTGACGCAGCGGCTCTTCGAGAGCACGCCGGAGAATGTTCAGACCAATCATCTCTTCATGATCAAATTTCAAACCATCTAAGGCAGCCAAGGCACGGATTAAGGCCGTACCACCGCCAGCCACAATTCCTTCAGCCATAGCGGCTTTGGT
>DOSP01000069.1:0-3276 GCA_003512175.1 Candidatus Kerfeldbacteria bacterium | reverse complement strand
CCTTCAGCCATAGCGGCTTTGGTCGCGGCTAAGGCATCCTCAATGCGGTGTTTCTTCTCTTCCATCTCGGTTTCAGTAGCGGCGCCAACTCGTAACACGGCCACACCACCGGATAATTTTGCCAACCGTTCTTGCAATTTCTCGCGATCAAAATCTGAATCGGTCTCTTCAATCATTTTTTTAATTTGAGCGACACGGTTCTCTAGAGCAGATTTATCACCCTTGCCTTCAATAATCGTGGTGTTATCCTTNNGTTGCATGTAATGCATCTTCAACGCGAGCTTTCTTTTCTTTCATTTCAATTTCTGAGCCAGCGCCAACTTTGATTACAGCTACACCACCAGCGAGTTTAGCGATACGTTCTTGTAATTTTTCACGATCGTAGTCTGAACTGGTTTCTTCAACGCGATTACGTAATTGTACAATACGATCTTCGATATCGCGTTTCTCACCCGCGCCATCAATAATCGTGGTGTTATCCTTGCTGGCTTTCACTTTGGTGGAACGACCCAGGTCAGTTAATTCCACATGGTCCAGCTTCAGACCCACTTCCTCAGTAATGACACGACCACCGGTGAGTACAGCAATATCTTCCAACATTTCTTTGCGACGATCACCAAAGCCAGGTGCTTTGATGGCTAAGGTATTAAAGGTGCCACGTAATTTGTTCACCACTAATGTGGCTAAGGCTTCACCATCTACATCCTCAGCAATAATCACTAATTCTTTACGACCAGCCTGGGCTACCTTCTCTAGAACAGGGACAATCTCAGCCACGGCCGAAATTTTCTTGTCCGTAATCAAGATATACGGGTCGCGATATTCGGCTTCCATTCGATCCGGATTCGTAATCATGTAGGCTGACACATAGCCCTTATCGAACTGTAAACCCTCCACTTTCTTTTTTTCTAAACCGAAGGTTTGTGACTCTTCCACGGTCACCACACCGTTATCACCAACTTCTTCAATAGCTTCGGCGATAATTTCACCAATTTCACTATCATTGGCTGAAATGGCTGCTACTTGAGCTTTTTCTTCTTTGGTGGTGACTGGTTTAGAGAGCTTGGCTTTTAAATAGTCGAGCACAGCCACGACACCTTTATCAATTCCGCGTTTCAAACTGAGTGGGTTAATACCAGCGGTTACATTCTTCAAGCCCTCATTGACAATGGCTTGAGCTAGCACTGTAGCGGTGGTGGTACCATCACCAGCCACATCATTGGTTTTTGACGCAGCTTCTTTAATAATTTCTGCACCAATATTTTCAATCTTATCTTCTAATTCCACTTCTTTAGCGACAGTGACACCATCTTTGGTAATGGTAGGAGCGCCAAAGCCTTTGTCGATTACTACATTGCGACCTTTTGGACCAAGGGTCACTTTGACGGCATCGGCTAATTTGTTGGCGCCGAGGCGTAGGCCATCACGACACTCTTCATTATATTGAATATTCTTTGCCATAGCGTTATTTCTTTACAATTGCTAATACCTCGTCATGTTTCAAAAATTTGAGGTCTTCATCATTAAATTCAATGTCATCTCCGGCATATTTACCGAACACAATAGTGTCGCCCACCTTGAGGTTGAGCTTCTTGACATCTTCACCATCACCAACGGCGACCACTTCGCCCTCGGCTTTTTTTTCACGATCAACGGTATCTGGCAGCACAATTCCTGAAGCAGTTACTTCCTGCTCGGTTAATGGGCGCACCAGGACGCGATCGCCAACGGGTTGTAGATTCATATCCTTATGCGGTTAGAGACGCATTGCAATGCGTCTTTACTTAGTTAAGCTAGTATCTTTAGCACTCTCACGATAAGAGTGCTAAAGTATAGTAGCGAAACCTTATGGATCCTGTCAAGACTCTCTTCCCGCATCATCGGAGCAACGACATTGTCAGTGGCGTTTTGCATGGAATTGGGCTAGGATTAGCCATAACTGCACTGATCATCCTGGTCATTTTTGCCGGTACGGCGAGGAGTATTACTGCCATGGCGGTTTTTGGAAGCGGTTTGGTACTGTTATACCTTACCAGTGCCCTGTACCATCTCTTGCCACATCGTCATATTCGCACGAAGACTATTCTACAGAAACTGGACCATAGTATGATCTATGTGTTGATTGCCGCCAGTTATACGCCAATTTGTTTGGTTGGCTTGCGGGGCGGTTGGGGGTGGTCATTATTCGGGGTGAGTTGGGGGTTAGCGCTGGTAGGCATCTTACTAAAATCAATTCAACGTTTTTACCCACCATTATGGCTATCTGTTACTCACTATTTACTAATGGGGTGGTTAATCCTGCTTGCCTTACCGAAAGTGTTGATTGTATTTTCAGATGGAGCACTGTTTTGGTTGACGCTGGGTGGCGTGCTCTATACTACCGGTGTGATCTTTTTTTCACTTGATCGTGTCTTCAAGTGGCGCTGGTTTGGCATGCATGAAGTGTTTCATTTGTTCATCATCGGCGGCAGCTTTGCTCACTTCTGGTTGATGCTATGGTATTTGCCTTGATATCCCCACCCCACCACAAACATCCACAGCAACAGCAGACTTGGTAACGTCCACCAGTAGTGATCCAACAGACCAAGTAGGAATATTGCCAAGAGGAAATAAGCACTAGGATGCGATAATTTTACTGAACGAAACATAAACCAATACCAGATGATCACAGCGAAAATGCCGAGCTCGGCAATGATCAACAAAGGTACGTTATGAATCGGCTGGTCGTAATCAAGAGCGAATTGACCCAGACCAATGCCTTGTGGCCAGTACCGCGGCAACAGATCCTGAAAATTCTGTAGTTGATCTTGTCGTTCAGTAATGGAGAGCTGTTCAATATATTGCTCGTTTAAGGTTCGGCTACTGACCAGTGGCCAATACACCGCTATACTTACCGCTAAGGTAGCCACTGTCGTTAACACTTGGCTTAACGAAACTTTTCTCATTATCGTGAGTACGATCAACATCAGACACCACACGATCACGGCGGACCGCGAGAAGGTGAGGAACAAACCGAAGGTGAGCACACTCATCAACGGCAACCACCAGTTATTTTTTTTAAGTAACATTAGTGCAATTAGACCTAGCACCATCAGTCCAGCGGCTACGTTGGGATGCGGCATCAAGGCGTATGATCGTAACCACCGACCAGTGGTAGTCACAACAACCGCTACACCGGATGTTTCCGGACTTTGTGCCGCCATGCCTAGCCAAGTGCTACTCGCTACATGTTGAGTAATAAATTGAATCATGGCGGCACTGGCTTGCGCCAGACCA
>DOSP01000014.1:25893-37516 GCA_003512175.1 Candidatus Kerfeldbacteria bacterium | reverse complement strand
ACGCGATTAATCGCGTCTCTACTTTTTTATTCCAATGTAAAATACCGTTTCGCGTAGGAACCCTTACTCGTTTTGCGCGCCACCGCACGAACTTTCACGCGATAACGTACATCGGGTCGCAGATTCTCAACCAGCGTACCGGTCCGGTTTTTGCGCAAACCCAGTTTCACCCGTTTACTATACACAACTTTGTCTCCCCGCTTTACCACCAATTGGTAATAGCGTAATTTATTGCTACGGACGATATTGCGCCAACTGATGTAGGCTGATGTGCTAGAAAATTGTGTAACTTTTAATTTAGCCGGTTTCTTTGGTAAGGTACGGAGTGATTTATATAATGACCATTCAGTATTCTCATCATCAACAGCGATACCCCGCACCCGGAATTTATAGGCATGATTCGTGAGTAAACTGCTAGCAGAAATCTTTTTGGTGGTACTTGTGATATCGCTATAATCCTGGAGCAAGGTGGCATCTGATTTACGGACTTGCAGACGATACGAGGCTGCAGTTGTATCATCACAATCTGAGAATTCAACGGCATTCCAATTGAATTCAATTCGCTTGTCGTTATTTACATATTCTGCAGTCAGGCCATTCGGCCGATCTGCTGTACATGTACCATAGCCATAGCCATAACCGAACGCCACACCACTATAGCGTAAGCCGGTGGCTAATAATGAACCGATTCCCAATAAACTGACGCCCAGAACCAACCCTCTATTCATAAAGGCACTATACGATAAATTCGCAAACTTGACCATGGAAGGTTTTCGTCCTCCCATATCACTTCAGACTGTGCCATGATACTCTCCCAACGATCATCTAACCGGTACTCAGAAAATTGGTCTAGAATTAGGAATATCTCAACACCGGTTAGTAATTGGCTTGGTTCACTATAGGTAGCCGGTATGGTTGGATACGTTCCACCGGTGAGATTCACAAACACAACATAATCTGGCCATTCACCGGTATACAATTGATGAACGACCGGGTAAGGCGTTGCTACCGGCGTAGTTGGATAGTCAGCCAGAAAGGTGTAGGCAGCGGTAAAATTTGGCTGTGGAGTAAATGTTTTATAGCTAAATGGTGCAGTGGTTGGATCAGATTCAAGTTTGTAAAATGATTGTGGAATAACCGTCAGCTGCCCTTGCGCCAATATCAGACTTATACTAGCGCCGAGCAATATTTTTCCAAACCAGCGTTGTTGCCACAGCCATACTCCCCCCGTTGCAGCAAACAGCAAGATGATTGGGAAAGTCATAAAGAGATAACGATATTGCAGAAGTGGTACAATAAAACTAAGGCAGCTGAGCCAGCCGAACCAAGCCATAACCAACCACTGAGTGAGTAACTGATATTTTTTACTGAGCACATAGACGCCACACACGGCTAATAAAATAAAACCACTCTGCTGTACGCCAATAAAATAGAGATAGTGCCACCAGTAATTCACGTAGGGCACAGTAGGCATGATGACGTGAGTGAGAATAAATACGCTCATGAGGGTGAGGATAAACGGAATGACAGGGCGACGAAAGCGTTGTACAAGTTCGTACCAGAGATACACACAAAATAGATAGAGACCAAACTCATGCGTTAGTACTGTGACCACAGTACTGATTAGTGGAATAATCCAATGTATCTTCTTCGTACGCCATTGCTGATAAAAAAATAAACTGAGCCAAAAGAGTACTTGTAGTAATACATACATGCGAATTTGGCGTGACCACGCAATTTCGATAGTAGAGAAACTCAGCAGTGCTGCAAAAGTGATAGCGATTGGTTTGGTGAACCACCGTTGGCAGATAGAGTATCCCACCACCAGCATGGCTACTCCGATGGTTAGCGATAAGCCTCTCAAAACGTAAATGTTCCAATCAGATAGCTCACCAATAATTCCTAACAGCAGGTGGTACAAAGGTGACCGCACCAACCAATCTCCTTGCAGCAGCGCTTGAGCGGTGGCAATAGAAAAACTTTCGTCCATCCAATAGGATGGTCCGCCAAGATCCCGGACACGCAAGATGAGCCCATACACAATGAATAGCAGTACCATAACGTTATGATAACACTCTTGCATAAAATAAGCTTTTTGGTATACTCCGAAAGCTACGGGCATATAGCTCAGTTGGTTAGAGCGCAGTCCTGATAAGACTGAGGTCTCTCGTTCAAATCGAGATATGCCCACCAGTACGCCTGGGTAGCTCAGTGGTAGAGCGAAGGACTGAAAATCCTTGCGTCGCCAGTTCAATCCTGGCCCCAGGCACAACCGCTTTGACACTAGTGAAGTGAACAGCTTACAATGAAGGGGATGAAAAAATTCTTGGCGGTTGTGTTGGCCCTCATTATTATCTTGCTGTTTCCAATCCTGCTGATTAGCACGATGACGTTGTACCGGTTGTTCACTCCTACTACCATCAAACAAATCATTCGTGCCAGTGAGCTTGGTGAACAGTTGCCTAGTTTAGTGGTATCGTACATGGAAAACAATCAGGAGACAGAGGGTGCGGAAGTGCTATTGGATACAACAACGACAGCTGAGTTTGTGTCGACTGCTTTCTCGCCTGCTACCGTATATGGTCTGACAGACACACTGGTTGATGCAGTAGGTCGCTGGTGGGGCACAGATCAACCAATTGAACGACTTGATCTCCAGCTTGATATTTCTAGCGCTAAGCAACAGTTAGTTCCAGCCATTAACGAACGTTTCGGCCAATTCACCCAAGATCTCCCACTGTGTGATTCGACCACAGACCCAGGAGCTGTTACTACAGGAGAACTTGATTTCAGCACTATGTTTACAATGACATGTCTACCAGCAACGATGTCTTTTGGTGAAGCGCTGACGCAAAATATTCCTAATACGGTGAATGCTCAGGACCTGCTCCAGCAGCAAGTAGTGGCTAGTGGCGGAAACGCTCAGTTGGCACTCATTAATCAACAAGTTGATCAGTATCGCTTATATTGGAAATGGTTACATTGGGTCATTTGGTTAGGTTGGGGAACAATTGGATTATTCTTCATTTTCATAATTCTGCTTCGTCTACATCCAAGATTTACACCCTTTGGTTGGTTAGGTTGGTTGCATGTGTTTATGACAATTGAGGTTGGACCGATTGTACTACTGGTATGGTTAGCGCCTCGGTTTATTCTACCGTGGATTACCGGCACGTTTGATACCACGATTGTTGAAATCATTAACAATGCCCTCACTGCCCTTTTGGCAGTTTACCTCTGGCCACTCATTTGGGTCATGGTTGGAACCGCCGCAGCCAGCATCATTTGGTTTATCATCCGTGTGTTAGTCAAACATCACCAAAAGACGTAAGTATTGCCTTTTCCGTTATTATCCATTATAGTATCGCAGCCTACGGAGATTAGCGCAGTTGGTAGCGCGTCTGGTTTGGGACCAGAAGGTCCCGGGTTCGAGCCCCGGATCTCCGACAATAGAGCTATGAATCACACTACCTTTGTTGTTTACTTTGATGCGCCTGAACCGATGGGTTATCCGTTTGATGAATATAACTATTTTTTGTCGTATCTAGGATTTAGCGAACACTGTGCCAGACAAGGTGTAGATTTATATATTGTGCGCGGGCCAGAGAGTTATCTGGGTCAAATGCGTTTTCGCTCTGGTTGGAAATTCGACGGAGAGCGTCTCTTGCCTGTAGCGGAACCGATCCAAGCTGATGTTGTGTACGTCAAAGGTTCTACACTACACACAGAGCCGACGGCGGTGCGAGTAAATGCCGCTGAACTAATGGATATCTGTGCAGACAAGCTCAAAACGTATGGTTTGTTCAGAGAATATATGGCTAAGACTGCCCCATTGCCGGCTGACCACTGGCAAGAAACAATCAAGAACTTTCCGTCTGACCTTCTGGTACTGAAGCCGGTCACCGGTATGGAAGGACACGGCATTCAGGTAATCTCTAAAGAGCATTTTCAATATGATCAGCTCGATCCACACTACGCGCCCTACTTAGTCCAAGAATTTATTGATTGCTCCACTGGGATGCCTGGGTTAGTGGAAGGCAGACACGATTTGCGTTTGTACATCTTTAATGGTGTCGCCAAACTAGCTGAATACCGTCGTCCCAAACCCAATGGGTATTTGGCCAATATCGCCCAGGGAGGGTCTCTGACTGTGCTCAAAATGAATCAGGTACCACAATGGGCGCTCGACTTTGTGCCAAACATTGACAAGCATTTTCAGAAATTTTTCCCACGTATCTATACGATTGATCTCATGTACGCCTACGGTCGACCATATTTAGTTGAACTAAATAGCAGGCCAGGTTTACCCTTTCGCGAATGGTCTTACTATGATGAATTGCATAGCTATATTTTTGAAACGCTGGCTAGTGCAATTGCAGGCACGCCTTGAGCTTAGTCTGCAGTTGGTTTTGAATCACAATCTGTTCTGGCGTCACCGCAGCTAATACCGGATCGCGCTCTTGCTCGGTATAGACATAGCGATAAAACTCTGGCATGGCAGGATACAATGAATTATTGATTGTCACAGTATTGGCTACCTCTTGAATCTTCGGCCATGTCTGGTTATCGCCGTACAGATACAGATCAATCCCATTCACTGGCACCACACCACCGGCTGGTGGCTGCCCATAGGCTATCAGATAGCCATCACTCATTTCTTTGGTTTGGGCACGCGCACACACTTCGATGCTACGGTAATTCATCCGGTCAACATTCATTCTTATATACGCATTCTTCATGTGGGTGAGATAATTGATTTGGTTAAACCCACCCAAACATTTGAGGCCGTAATAAAAAGATAACACAAAAAAATCTAACATCGTGGTCGGAAAAATTTCTTTGCGCTCAAACGCCGCGCGTAAGGCATCTGGCGTCAGCGCCACATGATAGCTACCATCATCTGTAGTCAGTGTATTGCCCTTCTTCCATAATTGTTGACGATACTTGCTTTGTGGCGGTAACGCCCAAAATAAATAGCTGCCAGAGTGTTCTGCTGTAGAAAAAGCGCCCATAATACCATCGAAATATTGTCGGATCAATGGCTCATACGTAGGATCAAATAAAATGTGGTTGATATTTGTATCTTGATCAAGGTGGTAGCGTAACAATAATTGTGTAACAATGGTTTCTTGTTCAAGTGAGAGCAGCTCAGCCGTCGGCTGGGTGTGTGGCAAAAAAAACTTACGCCAGATCGCCGCATTGGTCAGTGTCACTTGATCAGTAAACGTCGGGCAAGCCAACACAGTCGGATCCAAATACACTTCATCAAGCAGTGCTATCAATTTTTCTGTCACGTCAGACTGATGCTGTTTCTTGTATATGGTTTTTTTTACTTGTTCAATTTCGTTAGCGGTATAGGCACGAAAGTTAAAGACCGGACACGAACGGGCGCTCGCCGGGAAAAAACTCACACGTTCAATATCACTGACTCCATCCTGTACAACGTGATAGGCTAACCCCCGTGGAAATGAGATATTGCGAAATGAAATGCTCGAACAGGCTAACACAATAATATAGGCCAAGTCTGGATCCTGATGTGTGGCATGAGACACCGCCGCTAATAAATTGGCGTTACTAAAAGAAAAATCAACAATGGGACCATGGTGATCACTCGTTGATACAAAATAGTAACGTTCCAATTGTTTAGCAACTTGCTGACCAACTGTCTGCCCAAATCGTGCTGCCACATCATCACGAATAGTTGAGATCAACTCATCTTGCCGCTGATGAATCGGGGGGTTTAAGTTGACATCAATATACAACGAAGCATACTCGGCAAGCGTTTTTTGCCCATGCTTCTGCATCAATTCCCGCAAAATGGGACGTTTGCTGAGAACGGCTTCGGTTAGCTGTGAAAAAGCGTCAGGCTCATCATCAGAGGACATAGTAACGAAAATAGTATAAACTTAACCTACTATGAATAGAGAGTCACGTCAATGACCAGAATTATAGCGGTCGTCATCACGTTGGCTATCCTGGTAGCGAGTTACTGGGTACTGGATGTGATGGTATTTCGCTTGGACATGCAGAGCTTTGACCAGTTTATTAACCAGTTTGGTGTAGTAGCTCCGTTGGTGGTCATTGGTCTCATTGCAGCCGAAGTCATCATTGCCCCACTACCTGGGGGATGGCTGGCTATTGCGACCGGTTATCTGTTCGGCTCGGCTCTTGGTTCACTCTATGCTTATATTGGTAATGTCCTAGGCGCAACTATCGCTTTTGAGCTGGCTCGTGCCTTAGGCCAGCCATTTGTACGTCATTTAGTCAATAAAAAAAAATATGAACTCTACAGTAACAAACTGACCACCTCAAAATTTGGTCTGGCGTTACTCTACATCATTCCTCTATTCCCAATCGATATTGTCAGTTTATTGCTTGGCATGACAGGCATCAGACGCCGAGACTACTATTTGATTATGGGACTAGGCTTTATTCCAAATATGCTGGCACTGAACTTTGTTGGTGCCGGTATTGCGGTGCCGGAATATCGATTTGTGATGTTAATCTTGGTAGCCGTGGTTATTGCCTACTTCACCTGGAAGACCATAGCTCTGCGCCGTCAGGCAAACACTCCAAACCAGACCCCACGCTAAAACCATTGGTGACAGGAACAACACCATAGGGTGGACAGACACTGGCTTGGTCTACTACTGTGCCATCTTTGATCAAACCATAGCCATACGTCAGTGTAGCGCCATCGACATCAACCCAATCATAGCCATCCCAATACTGCATGTTGGTAAGTTCAGTTGGTGCAAAGCTTGGTAAATCAGCTGAACCAGGCAGGGTAGGGCTGGTAAGCTCCCAAACTAAACTGGTATCGGATACATCCATCGTGCAACTCCCAGTATTAGTGGTACCAATCACTTCTTCATTCACCCAAAATTCCCATTCACCGGTTGTGGGGTCCTGGCAGGTAATGGTAAACGTATTTTCTCTGTCATTATCCCAACCATGCGCACTCATGAGATCTTGATAGCCATATAAATAGTTGTCTTGGTCATCCCACATCTCCCAAAAATAATTCCATTGCATATTTCCACTCTTATCAACCGTATAACTGCTCGACATACCCACTTGAATAAAGTACCCATTGATCAAGGTAGCACCAACCCACACAAAGACACTATCTTCAGGATTGGCCAATGGCGGTACATTCACATTTTCTATGGTGGCCTGAATGCCGGGATATTCAGAATCAGTGTATACAGTGGTTGGGTACGCAATCACCTGATAGGCGGCATCTATGTCTGATAGTGGTTCAGTAATGGCGAAACCGCGGTTATCATCAGTGTCTGTGTTTGTATTGGTGTAGTCGTCTACCGTTTCAAACCAGTCGTCATATTCAGTGATGGTATTATCTGACTCACGTAACGCATAATAGACCACTGCCCCAATCACCAATGCGGCCATAACGAGTAGCCATAGGCAGCCAAGGCCACCAATGATGATACAGCCCCAATTGGATTTCTTGGGCTTATTTTCTGTTGTATTGGGTTGTTGGGGTAATTGTTGTTCCATGGTTGAATCCTATCATATAATTCAGTATCATAACAATATGAAAACGGTACTGGTGGCTGCGGCATCACAGGGGTTAGGTAAGGCTATTGCCGAAGCGTTTGTTGCGAATGGGGATAACGTACATATTTTTAGCCGTCATACTGAACCACCGTGTGATTTAACTGATCTTCAGCAAATCGAGCAATTACTGAAAAAAATTGGGCCAGTTGATGTGTTGGTGACAAATGCGGGTGGGCCGAAACCTGGACAGTTTAATGATATCAGCGATGCGGATTGGCAACAGGCGTTTGAGTTAACTTTCCTAAGTGCCGTGCGTCTCATCCGCGGCGTTCTACCGAACATGCAAAAAAACCACTGGGGTAGAATAATTTGTCTAACCTCCACTTCAGTGAAGCAACCGATCCCACATTTGATTACTTCGAATGCTCTGCGTGCAGCGGTGGCGAACTTGGCGAAGAGCCTAGCAAACGAAGTAGGTAAAGATGGCGTTACCGTAAATGTGGTCGCCCCGGGTATGTTTGAAACAGATCGACTGAACCAACTCTATCCGACACAACCGGACCGCGATCGCGTAAAAACCATTATTCCAACCCAACGATTCGGAGATGTGACTGAATTAGCCGCTACAGTGGTCTTTTTAGCCTCAGATCAGGCTAGTTATATCAATGGAGTACTACTGCCTGTGGATGGTGGTTTAACGAAAACCTGCTAAACGTAGGTAGTTTTCCACTAATTATACACAGGTCTATACACAGCAACTGTGCACAGTGTGTTGATTTGTGGATAAAATGGACGTATGATGTTGGTTGTCATTTCTGACGTAGCGGAGGTACCAATTATGACACTTCCCTTACGCCAGCTAGACCATCGCATATCCCCTCAACAAGGGAATGCTTTGGCGGGCGTCGTATAATGGTAATACCTCTGCTTTCCAAGCAGATGCCAGGAGTTCGATTCTCCTCACCCGCTCAAAAATAGAAATTCCACTCTTGTAAGCAGCTTACTAAATAATATCACTTAGCTATTATTTAACTGGCTCCGGTTGATATACTTTAATAAACGATTTTGGAAATGTACCATATTCGGACCGATACCCATGCTGGTCAATGAATGGATCCATAACTTTCATCCATTTTTCAAATGGCAGTGTATCACCAATGCGCGCACCATGTGTGAGCCGATGTGTGACATTCGCCTTGTTGCAATTTGCTAAATCCTGCGTGTATTGTGGAACAAGCCTACCATATACCGCCATGCCCAAACCTTGGTGATCTTTCGTATAATTCACTGTACGAATATGACTCTCTACTGAGCCCATGTCATGATTTAATTTCAGTTGCAACACCTCCATGTTATCATGCAGCACGGAAAACATGGCGTTCCCAAGTTTTCGTTGCTTACCCAAAAATGAATTGTTAAAGGTATAATCGGCTTTTTTGGCTTGCAAAGTATACAACTTGCCGTTAAACAAAAATTGCATTTCGCCAAGCCGGGTCTCTACGGTTTCGTAACTGTATGGTTCTCTCTTCTTCATTAAATCATGATCCCATTCAGCAGACTGCCAATTAATTTCCTCTAATTGCAAATCCGCAACATCCACAATGCCGTCCGGTTGGGGTTCTTCTATTATATCGCGTGGCTCTCTAAATTTACGCATAGTATTTGTTACTATTTACCTTTTTTATCTACTAGTCAAGTTTAATGTAAAAAACTTTTCCCGGCCGAGTGTTAATGATGCGTCGCGCATCCACTCGACCGGGACTGTGGGTGATCACCTTTTACTGGGTGACCAACTTCACTTCCTCCTCCCCCGAGAAAAGTGACGACCCCTGGCCCACCGTGTGGTGGACCCGGAATTGCCCGGTTTTCCCGGGCCATTCGTTTGTGTCGGCTCGGAGGATTTCATTCCTCCGTAGGAGCCGGAACCCCTGCCCCGGCCTGATTTCCTTGAGGAGCATCTCATCCTTTTAGCGACCTTTTGGTATGGTCGCTACCAGGGTTGAGGCACTGCTTTGCGAACTTGCTTGCAGCCTGCACAACAGATGATGTCTGTTGTCTAGGTTGAAAACAAAAACAGCACTGTTCTTAAAAACCCCAATTACTGGGAGAACGCGCTGCGTTTCTGGGTGCTTATTGTTTCGTTGCGGAGACCCAAGTGCCCGTGCCAAATCATATCGATCTGGCTTTTTAATTGTAAATGAACAATGGATGATAGACCAATTTGACAAATATGTCAACGTACCCAGTCATACTTTTTCTAAAAAAGTACTAATCTTAGTTATTTTTTATGATTCAGCGGCTTTGCCATTAAATAATGATCTGGACCTGGAACATGATGAGGCAGTTACACCAGACCTAAATGTCTATCTGCGTTTACCAACACCGGATCACACGGCGGCAACTTTTCTTGATAAACCAGTCGTAACGACATGGACTTGTTCCGGCTGCTGCGGAATATTAAATTTTTGCCGCAGTTGATCAGCATACAAGGCAGCTCCGGCTCCTACGTCTAACACGTGTACCGTCGTTGTTCACCGTCTTTTCTTAATTGATCTAATTTAGCCTGAATGTGTTCAATAAACGATTCATTATGAAACCAGGTAATATCCGCGGAAATATCTGCTGTTCTTTCCATACGATCAGCAATATACTCAAACCTTTCATGCGAGTCGCGCTCATTAGCAGATGCCGCTCGCCAAGATTCTACCAATTTACTTGGTTTTCTTTCGCCGGGATCCTCAAGGCCACGTTTGCCTCGGTTTCGATGAATCCCGAACAATTCTCGATTAATGGGCCCTTTTACCATATCTGTTTATAGTCAAGTTGAATGTAAAAAAACTTTTCCCGGCCGAGCAAGATGCGGAATCCCCTCTGTTTCAACCAAGTCTATTATTCGCAGTCTTGCCCAGCAATATCTACTGTGACCGACGCAGTATTGTCGCTCATGTCGGAGTCGGTGTCTGAATCAATACCGACAAGAATCATCGCTTCTGCTGCTTCGCCGCAGGCAACGCCATTTTCACTGATTAAATATGGGACATCGTACGTTTCTGTTACACCCGCCCCAATTGCAACAGGTATAAGTGATTGGGCAATGCCGTTGTGTTGATAACTGTAGTAGAGATAGTCATCGTCTTCTTCATTTTCACGAACATCATCGATACCTTCAATATTTTCAAATCGCAATCCCCCATAGGCAAACACATTGATTGGTTTGACGTATAGGTCCAACATTGTATCGTGGTTGGTAATGCTGACAGTTGCAGTACGTACGCTATCTGCATAGATCATGGTGGAGTCGTCAGCGACACTCACTTCAATGGAAACTTCTGGGCAGGTCAATGGCTCAACCTCTATACTTTCTTCATCAGTGTTATTTGACTGCGTTGGATCACTACCATACGTCGCAGTAGCAGTTAATGCTGCCAGATCACTATCATCGGTCCCGCAGTTCGTAAACACCGGGTTCACTTCAAAATTCAGCGTAAATTCCGCCTCAACTCCCGCTGGAATATCATATATGCAGGTAACGGTGCCGACTGTCTCATCATACTCAACAGACAATCCACCCATTCCAACTACATCAGGAACAACTCCTGTACAACCATAACTTTTAACGCCTGTACCCGAACTGTGGGCAGCCGGATTTATGGAAGAATATTGAAGTGAACCATCATACTCCAGAGTGGTGGATACATTTTTTGCCTTGACTGCTCCATTATTCCTGATAACGACTGCTGCTTTAGTTGAATCACCGGAACGGTAATCCAGGGTAGTTGGCTCTCCTACCTCAACTAAAACTGAGATGTCAGCAGGTGGGGTGAGCGCTTTGCTCCCAGGGCTTGAAATTTTGGTCGAAAGAGCAGCCGCAGTCACCGCGCCAGCGCTAGCTACAAATGCAACCCCGATAATAACCTTTGTCAGTGAACTTGTTCTTGTTACTGTGGTTGTTTGAGCCATACTGTTGCGTGTTAATTATCATATAATAAATCCAAAACGACGTAATTATACCCCAGATATGGACTTTGGTCAATGTTTACTATACTACCTTAAGTTAGTGGAAAAGTAAATTTTTTCCCGGCCTAGTGTTGATGATGCGTCG
>DOSP01000014.1:25651-25785 GCA_003512175.1 Candidatus Kerfeldbacteria bacterium | reverse complement strand
GGGTTCTCGCACTACATGACTACCTTTCGGCGTCAACCTCAAACAGCACGTAGTGCTTATAGCCCGGGGTCACAACATAGTGACCGAAGGGGCCAGCCCAGATAGTTCCAGGCTTACGAGGACGCGGACAGCGA
>DOSP01000014.1:25095-25538 GCA_003512175.1 Candidatus Kerfeldbacteria bacterium | reverse complement strand
GTGTGCCTGGCCGCCAGGCTCACATGACCGTCTCATCCCCATGTGACTAGGGAAGAGGATCACGAGTCCGTTCCAGTCGCGCGGCAGCTCGTCGATGTAGCGGAAGACCTCGTACGCCTCCTCGCCCATCCGAGCAAGAGGAAACTCCTCAGGGTGATCAATGGCCCTCTGGCCTTCGACCACCTGGGGGAGGACATAGATCGTGCGGTCGCCGATGGTGATCTGGAGGGGGGTGTAATTCCCCTCCTTGACCACCCGGTCGACTCCGGGAACGCCCATTCCGATACCATACCGAGACGGCATGGTCCGCCTTCTAGCTGCGAAGCGGAATTGCTTGTATGCAGCCGAGAATGTACAAACCTTTGCATATTCTAGACTGCAAACAAAAACAGCGCTGCTCTGTAAAACCCCGATAGATCAGGAGAACGCGCTGCGTTTCTGGG
>DOSP01000014.1:23339-25028 GCA_003512175.1 Candidatus Kerfeldbacteria bacterium | reverse complement strand
GAGAACGCGCTGCGTTTCTGGGTACTTTATGGAGACCCAAGTATCCAACCATGTTGTCAAAGAGTACCGCAACGTATCGTATTTTGACTCATCTGTCAATCGCTATTTATCATACGCCTCTAAAAAATGCCTTAGGTTAGATAAATTTTTGTCTTCCTGCTATAATCATAGTAAAGTCTATGTCCACTGATCATGTCACCAACCACTCGCGCATCACTGACTACATTATTATTGGCTCTGATTTGTGTAAGGGAGAAAGTTGTCCAGTACATTCCCCTGTATTTAGACAGATGCATGTGGCTGCTGAAATTGACTTAGAGTTGGAACATGATGAACCAGTCACGCCCCACCTCGATATGTACGTACGGTTACCTACGGCTGATCATGAGGTGCCAAGTCAAGCCCAATTGCGAATTGCGGCACATGTTATTCACGAAATGGTAAGTCAAGGAAAAAATATCTATGTACATTGTCGCAATGGCCATGGTCGAGCCCCTACTGTAGTAGCGGCCTACTTTATTCAATATGAAAAAATGGGTGTGTTAGCGGCAGTTGAACGCATTAAGAGCAAACGACCGGAAATTCATTTAGAACAGTCCCAAATGATGGCCTTGGAGGAATTTCAAAAAAGGTGTAGAATAAACTGATGCCGAAGAAAAAAAAGAAAAAAATTGAACCGGTTGATAAGCCAGATAAGGTAGTAGAGATTATTGAAGACGTCCATCCGAAAGAAGTCGAAAAAAAAGAACCTATTGTTAAAAAAACTGTCGAGCCACCAACCGGGGGCTGGCAACACTTGCTGCATGACCGTAAATTAATTGTCCTGGTGTGTGTGGCCTTTGGATTATTTGTGACAGCCGGTGTGGTTGCGCTGGTATGGAAGAATAACCAGACTACCACCCAACCAGCCAAAACATCAAAAAAAACCGTTCAAGTTCAAGAAGAAGTTCCGCTCACACAACCAAGAAAGATTGATGGAGTTGTTGTCGCCACGGCTGATGCCAATATGGTTCCGGCCTGCGTAATGATTGAAAATGCTGCCTTCTCTGGAGTGCGCCCACAAGCCGGCTTATCAGCAGCCTCCGTTGTGTATGAAATCATCGTTGAAGGTGGTATTACTCGTCTCATGGCAGTGTATGCGGGTGAACAAACTGACCCAGTTGGTCCTGTTCGAAGCTCGCGGGATACCTATTTGGAATTTGCCTCGGAATATAACTGTGCCTATGTCCATGCTGGTGGAAGCTATACGGCACAACTCGCCATCGACAATCTTGAATTACGCGACATTGATGCCTTACGTGAATATCAATGGTTCTGGCGAGATAGTAACAAGTATGCTCCACATAACTTATTCACGAATACCGAAAATTTATATAAAGCTATTGCTGAAGGACACAGCTGGAAAGAAGCCCCAACCTACACATCCTGGAAATTTGTGGATGATACCAAACTACCCACCGGTGAGGCCGCTACTGAAGTGAACATTGCCTTTGGTGGATCATATGATGTGACTTATATCTATAATACGGAAGGAAAATATTACGAACGCACTAATGGGGGGGTGCTACAAACCGATTCCAATACTGATGCTACGTTGACCACCAGAAACATTATTGTGCAACATGTCCCACCCGGTATATTTATTGAAGGTAAGGGGCGGGTAAACTTTAGTGTCACCGGCGAAGGCCA
>DOSP01000014.1:14816-23201 GCA_003512175.1 Candidatus Kerfeldbacteria bacterium | reverse complement strand
ATCGCACGCTGTTCTATGATGAAACCGGAGAGGAAATTCAATTAGCCCGGGGCAACAGTTGGGTAGAGATTGTGCCTGAGGGATATTCGGTGAGCTGGAAATAAAAACACCGTGATATGTAGAGCCGCATTGCAATGCGGCTCTACATAAATACCACGGTTTTTTTATTTCTTCATGTCTCCGTCATGCTTACAACACTGCATCGTTTTGCAGTGATCCATTCGTTTCATACCGCAACACATTCCATGCCAGATGCCGCCAAGCACTAGGGCTAGTGGTAACAACCACTTCCAGATATCCATGCTCAACCAACCGTAATTGGTCAAAAATAACAGCACACCTAATATCACTAAACACACACTGCCGCACATCGGCAGTTTGTGATGCATACAACCACAGTTGGCTTGAGAACCGTCACAACATTTACACATCATCATATCTTCCACCTCCTTTCATAATGATCTCTTTAGTATACATGCTATACTACAAATTATGCAAAAAATCTACGATACTCTGGTTCAACTGCATATCCCCTATCAGGAGCATACTCATCCGGCTATATTCACTAGCGCGGAGGCAGCGAAATATTTTGAACACATTCCCGGTGCCCACGTGAAAAATCTGTTCTTACGTAATCGTAATGGCAACCAACACTATTTGGCAGTTGTCCTTGATCATAAAAAAGTTGACTTGAAACAGTTAGCCAAGTCACTGAATGAATCGCAGCTTGGCTTTGCCTCACCAGAACGACTGATGAAATATCTCAACGTCACCCCAGGATCTGTGTCTGCCTTGGGATTGATTTTTGATACCGCTCATCACGTAAACGTGTTAGTCGATCAAGACTGCGCCCAGTATGGTTCAATCAATCTTCATCCAAATGATAATACAAAAACACTGACGGTAGGTTGGTCGGACTTCAAAAAATATCTAGACTGGTGCGGGAACCCAACCCGTGATATAGTTTTTGATGCGCGAAATTAGTATAATGGTAGTACGCGTCCTTCCCAAGGATGAGGCGCCGGTTCGATTCCGGTATTTCGCTCAACTACAGTTACTGCTGAACTAAATTATAAAACTTATTTACTCGCAACGTATAGATAATTTTGGACTTTCTTTTCAAGATAATTTTTTTGGTAGTGAGGCGAGTACGTTGCGGTACGACTTTTCTACCGGTCAGCCGCATTCGGTCAACCAAGGTAAGGGCCTCTCCTGGTTGATCAACTTGAACAACAGCAACACGAGCTACTTTGGCTCGACTACTGACAACGATAACTTCCGTAGTATCATCCGTACGCAAATCAAACAAGCGTAGACTGCGCTGTTGCATAGCTTGCTTAGTTAAACGTAACCGCTGAAAAACCTCCCCGGAATAGACATTCACTAAAGCCAGCTTCTTAGCCGTGGGATGTAATACCACTATATATCCAGTAGTATCATGATCTTGCACTAGTGTTACTACGTCTGTTGTGACTGAAAATACGGTATAGCGGTACATTGAGTTATCACTATATGTAACAATGATGGAACCATTACTATCGCCCGCAACGGAAATGACATTCTGAATGAATGCCGTGGAGTCGCCAGGGTCTGTATCACCATAACCAGGATGCTCTCCATTTTCATCCACTGAATTTTCCTCATCTATTTCGCCGTCTCCATCATTATCTATCCCATCATCGGAAATCTCCACCCCATTATTGGCAACAGTATCATTTGTGTCATCTGCATTCGAAGAATACCCAGTCGGTGGCGTTGCGCTGCACACCTGCGCTGTTGTTGTGCTGCCCAAGCCATCTTCATCGGCATCAATGTAATAGGCTTGTTCGGCACTGACAGTGGCGTCGGCATCGTTACAATCACTCCCAACATTTACTACTCCGTCACTGCCAAGAACGCCGTCACCATCTTCATCGATCGACAAATAACCAAGATACACTATACCGGAATTCATGGACACATTATCATTTTGGGCGGCCCCAACGATAATATCATCATAGCCATCATTATTGACGTCTCCAGCAATATCTACTCCCTCACCGGCCAATTCACCGTCTGTGACGCCAGTAAACTGTGAGGTAGTGGCTAAACTTGACGTAGTGTAGTTGGTGGCTTGGCCATACACCACATATGCAGCGCCGGCATCAGCGCCGGCATCATCATTTAATCGCGCACCGATCAAAAAATCATCATAGCCGTCACCATTCACGTCACCTCCACCACCCACATAAATGCCAGCCTGATCACCAGTCGCTTCACCAGTAAAACGAATTGCGCTGGTTGTAAGGCTAGCTGAGGTAATAGCGGTGGCACGACCATAGATTAAATACGCTGCCCCAGCACCATCACCGGCAGAATCGTTATTAGCGGCGCCGATTAAAAAATCGTCGTAGCCATCTCCGTTAATATCTCCAATACCGCTCAAGTGCGCACCAGCTCGATCAGAACTGCCTTCTCCGGATAATTTAGTAACACTACTGAGATTTGTAGCTGTGAATGCTCCGGACTGGCCATATACCAAGTAGGCGGTGCCAGTGCCTTCATTATATGAGGCGCCGATTAAAAAATCATCGTAATTATCACCATTCACGTCTCCGGCTGCTGCTACTGCATCACCCGATATATCACTGGCGGCTTCTCCGGAAAATTTTATTCCCGTGGAAACAGAGGCGGACGAGTATTGACTGGCTTTACCATAAAATAAATAGGTTGCGCCGGCATCACTACCGCTGCTATCGTTGTACAACGCACCAATGACAAAATCATCATAGCCATCGTTATTCACGTCACCCGCCCCAGCTACGGTCCACCCAGCCTGATCACCGGCCACTTCCCCGGTAAAGCGTACCGTTGTACTCAAACTGGCTGATGTCAGGACCGTAGATTGACCATAGAGTAGGTACGCCGCACCGGCATCCGCTCCTGTCGTGTCGTTTTGATAGGCACCAATTAACAAGTCATCATAGCCATCGTTATTCACGTCACCCGCAGCAGATAAGGTATACCCCGCATAGTCTCCACTGGCTTCTCCAGTAAATTCAACAGCGGTTGATAAACTGGCGGATTCAAGCATGGCGTCTTGTCCATAGATGAGGTAGACAGCACCTGCCGTATCGCCATTATCGCTATTAAAAAAAGAACCGACGATAAAATCATCATAACCATCTCCATTCACATCTCCCGCATCAGATAAACTTTGTCCGGCAAAATTGATAATCGTCTCGCCAGAAAACGTGACAAAGTCAGCTAGGCTAGCCGCGTTTACAGACAATGGCAGCCACACTCCTGCCAGGCCGAAGATCCATAGTTTGGACATAGCTACAGTATAGCACTAACGCTGTGCTAAGTATTTCTCTACATCCATGGCCGCCTTACAGCCTGCACCCGCCGCTGTAACAGCCTGACGATACCGTTCATCTTCTACATCTCCGGCAAAGAATACGCCATCGATATTGGTTTGTGTAGCACCATGCGCTTTCAAGTAGCCACTCGGTTGGAGATCAATGATATCTTTGAATACCTCTGTATTCGGGATATGGCCAATTGCCAAGAATACACCGTCAATTGGTTGCTCGGCCGTCTGGCCGGTCTTCAGATTTTTTAGTGTGACGCTGGAGAGCTTAGCATCACCGTTAAATTTTTCTATGACGGTATCCCAGATAACTTTGATCTTCGGATTACTGAGTGATCGGTCTACCATAATCTTACTGGCCCGAAAACTATCCTTCCGATGAACGAGTGTGACAGAGTTGGCGAATTTGGTCAGGAAGGTAGCTTCTTCCATGGCGGTATCACCACCACCAATCACCATGATGTCTTTTTTGCGATAAAAGAACCCATCACACGTTGCGCAAGTTGAAACACCCTTGCCAATGAACTCTGCTTCACCAGATGCATCGGTCATGCGTGAACGAGCTCCAGTAGCAATAATGACAGTTTTACTTTGATAGGAGACATCGCCGCATGTCACTGTGAACGGTGGCTTGGAAAAATCAACTGAGGTGACCAGAGCTTGTTCCATCTTGGCACCAAACCGCACCGCTTGTTTTTCCATCTGTTGCATCAGCTCGTTCCCATCAATCCCATCGGCGTATCCCGGCCAGTTTTCAATGACCGTTGTAGTGGTGAGTTGCCCACCCGGTTGATTGCCTTTCAATACCAACACAGATAAATTGGCACGCGCAGCATAAATAGCGGCTGTATATCCGGCAGGACCCGAACCAATGATAATGGTATCGAACACCATTGTTTACAAAATCGCGTCCAAGGCCTGCGCTACAGAATCGTAGGGTAAGGCGCCTTCCACTGCATCAACAACATTACCATCTTTATCTAGAATGACGGAGAACGGTGTGCCTCGGCCACCTAAAGTTTGGGCTTCGTTCGAATCAGCTGTGACACGATCTTTGAATTGCTGATTGGTTAAACAGTCATCAAACTTTGTTCTATCCAAGCCTACTTCATCTGCCACAGAATTGGTTTCTTCAGCATCCGTTACTTCGTTCGCAATGAGCGTATCAAGATACTCCCAGAATTTACCTTGATCGGCGGCACATTCTGAAGCCAGGGCTTTCTGCATGGCATTTGGGTGCAAGCTGGTCAGCGGAAGATGTTTATACGCCCAGCGGACTTTACCATCATAGTTTTCTAGCACTTGTTGCATGGTGGGATGGAATCGTTTGCAGAATGGACAATCAATATCGGAATATTCGACAATTGTATAGTCTCCTTCGCCTTGGATATTGCGCAGTGAAGCCAGATCAACTTTACCAGCAGCCGCGGCGGTTGTGCCATCATTCGTATCGGTATTGACGTCGGTCACGGCAGCGACCGTATTGCTGTTACTGGTTTTGCTGGTTGTACTGCCTGACGAAGGGAATTCGACCCCTTTAAACATCATGACGATGAGTACAATAAATCCGACGGCAAAAATGGTGCCAGCGGTAACCACTACACCAGCCCAGAAGGCTAGGCGCGGTGGGAGCTTATCAAGCATCTGCATGGTACCCCTCGATTGTTCATCCACTTGTTTTTCATTCATGATGATAGACATAGGTTATAAAATATATTAGTTAGTTAATCTCGTCAAGCTTCCACAATAAATGCGCCGCTGACCATACCCATACTGCAGGTAAAACGAATCGTGCCAGCTTCTTCCGGAGTAAACGTAATCACATTATCGGTATTGGCCGCTAATTGTTTTGTGATCTTTAAGCTGGGTACAGTTAAAACACTCGTGCAGCCACTGGCCGTACTTCCATCCACATGCCATTCCACTGGTACCCCAGCCTTCACCTTGAACTGGTCCGGTTGATACTCCACTCCATTCACTGCCATTCTCACCACTTGCTTACCGGCGGTTTGTTCTGCGATGGTCACATTTGTTGTACTCGAAAAGGCCTGACCTAAGTTTACTCCCAATAGGTTGAGCCCATTATTGACGCCCGTGAAACCAAGCACCAACACAAACGCACCCGCAAATTGTGTAAAACGCATCATCCATTTTCCTTTCAGGGTGGTGGCTAATGCTCCCACTCCGAGCAACGCTGGTAATGTCCCTAAAGCAAAGATGCCCATGGTGATAGCCCCATTCCAAAAGCTACCGGTTGAGAGCGCATAGAGTTGCATCGCTTGGGTAAAACCGCAGGGCACAAAGAAGGTGAGGGCACCTAAGACGAGTGGAATCCATGGTTTGCGACTTTCCGCCAAACGATACATCCACTGACTCATCTGCTTCGGCATCCGTGGTACCCATTTTTTACCAGGAAACAGTTTTAACATGTCGATTGCCAATAACAACATAAAGACAGCGATGGCAGTGGTCAGTACACCAGTCAACCTGGGAGTCGGCGTTAGACTTTGTCCTAACCAACCAATCACGCCACCCAAGCCAAAATAGGCCACAATGCGGCCAAGATTAAAGATGAGATGGGGCCAAAACCGTTGCCAAGGCGTCGCGTCAGGATGCCGTTCTCGAATAGCGGTGCTCACACTCAACACCAGACCACCGACCACAGCAATGCAGGTGGAAGAGGCCGCAGCAAGCCCCACCACAAACACTGTACCTAAACTCAGGGCCTGCCCGTTGGTTTGTGCAAAGTCAGTTAAACCACTGTACCGAAGCACACTATATGCCGCTAGTGCAACAATGCCAGCTATTGCTAAGTCTCTCGCTCTGTTTGGTTGTGTAGATACCTGGGACCAAGTAGTCAGGGTATATCCATCTTCGGCAATGGCAGACTGTAACGTGGACAATGGTATAGACACAGTCGGATCAGTTTCCACTTCACATCGTCCAGTGCGATGATTCACGGTTACCTTCTGAATCCCAGGAATGGTTTTTAATTTTCGCTCAATTAAGACCTCGCAACTGGTACAGGTCATCCCCTGCACGCGCAAAACATCAGATTGTGACATATACTACAGTATGTAGTATATTTATATCCCTGTCAACTGCTGGGCTAGAAGGTTGAAAACTTTACTTTCTTGGAAAACTCACCACCTAGATAACTACCGACCGCTTTCACTTGGACGGTGTAATGTTTCCCATCTTTCAGTCCTTTGACTGTTTGAGACTTTTTGCTCGTTCTGAATGTATCGATCACCTTTGAACCACGTTTAACTTGGACAAAATAATGATCTGCGCTACTGACTTTCTTCCATGATACTTTAACCTTTGTGGCGCTTAAGAATTGAACAGACACGCCTTTGACTTTCTTTGGTTTAGTAAGTTGATCTCCACTTGGCATATATCCAGCTGTATCGCTATCACCTACTGAAACACCACCAATAAGCTCTGCCTTCTGACCATCAGGGTTAATCACATCCACATTTTGGAAACCACCTGCCGCACCAGCCGGTAATGTACCAGTAATGGTCGTATCGGTCACAGTCAAATTCAGTAACGGTACACCACCCACTGCCACTACAGCACCTGCTGCAAAGCCTGTGCCGGTAATAGTGATATCGGTGCTTGTTGAGTCGTCCGCCTCCTCCGGAGAAACGGAATCAATATCTGGAGCAGTATCGGTGGTAACTTCTAACGCATTGGCGATGGTCGCTTTCTTACCATTTGGTGCTACTACTCGAATACCATAGGTGGCGGCAGACAACGTATAGGGTACAGTAAATTGAATCTCTGTTGAGCTTACTACTACACTACTATCCGCTGCCGTGGCTGCTTGGATGGCTGTAGCTTCTGAACCTTCAATAAAGAATACACTTGAACCTGCCACAAAGTTATCGCCGTATACCCATACTAATCCACCTGGCTGGGCGATGGCTTGGCCAGGACCACCGTAGTAATTCGCTGAAGCCAACACTAGAGTAGCATCTGGGCAGGCTTCACCTTCTGGTAATGTGACCCACAACACATAGTACCCAGCATTCAAAAATATTTTACTGGTAATGCCGGCCGTGCCCGTAGCCACATAATCATTAGAACCAAATGGCGTAATATACCAATCACCCGCGCTTGTCACCTGTACTTGCTGTGATCGATAGAGATACATTTGTGCGGGAGTGTTGATTTCGCCACCACTATCACCCCCACAACTGGCGGAAGCCTGTGAGGTTTGAGAATCGAATGATGGCTTTACGGTCACATCATTAGTAATGCGCACATCATCAATTAACCAGCCTCGGAAACCATTATACTTTTCGTCGACAGTGTCGAAGTAAAATTTAAGCTTAATCGTATTGCCCACATAAGCTGATAAATCCGCTTGGGTATGAATCCATTGGCCATTTTGGCCCAAACCACCGGAGCTATATGGTTTCCAAGCCTCACCATCGACATCGTTAATTGGGTTCAGGTTAGCAACCGTTTCCCAATTTTCACCATTATCCGTACTCACATATACTGTCATTAAGTCATACCGGTCCACATCAACTCCTTCAATCTCCCACCAGTTCCAAAAAGTCAGGTTGGCCGCTTCTGAATCTGTAAGATCAATTGACTCACTCACTAATTCACCATAGTTCGCTGTATCTGACCAACCACCGTTCTTAGCAGTTTGACTGGCCAAATCCCACTCATCAAGAAATGTGCCATCATCACTGCTGCCATACCACCAAACAGAGTCATCTGAATAGGCGGCTGGTAAATAACCAAAATCTGGGAGAGAGACTAAATAAGGATTAATATCATCCGAAATCGCAATGTCATCAGGGTTAGCTTGAAGGTGCCACTGACCAGTGTGTGTCCAGTTACCCTCGCCACTTTCCATGTCATCGAAAAAAATAGTTCCAGCCTGAACTGGCTGGAAATTTACCATGAGTATAATGCTTGCCAGTAAACTGGCTGATAGATATTTGTACATATGATTATAGTATACGCCTATCCCAGGCTACGCCGCAACTTACCCGCCCGTAACACGGTGGCGG
>DOSP01000014.1:2902-14730 GCA_003512175.1 Candidatus Kerfeldbacteria bacterium | reverse complement strand
AACACGGTGGCGGCTAGTGGCTGATGCCGTTGTATGGCGGCGTAGATGGCTGATGTGGCAGTGCGATGTGACCGTTCAATCTGTGTTTTTGGTCCCAGCTGCATGCCAAAATACTGCTCAAGGTAATCAATATCGGTTTGAATGGCCTGCCAACCCTTGTGTTGCTTGGCCAAAGCCGCCAGATTTTCTTTGTTCAAATAGCGCCCGGCTAATTTCAAATCGTGTTCGATGCAGCGATACATTTGATGTACCAACTCACCTTCTGATTTTGTCAGGGCACGTAAGGTGCGGCCGGTGCCAATAAGTTCTGGTGGGATGCCCAATGAATACATGGCAGCTGTAAATGTAATTGCGCGAGGAAATTGTTTTTTACCAATACTACGACTATACCCAAGCAAACCAATATGGAGCCGTCGTTCTCGCCTGGCCGGTATAGCAGGTACGATGCGAAACATGTCAGCCGCCACACTCATCACTGCTTCACGGTAATGAGCCTCGGCTTTTCTTACGATATTCTGTACGATACCAAGCTCCCGTTTACCAAAAAACTGTGGTGTCGTACGTGGTAAGTCTTTTTGTAAACGCTGAATGGCCGCCTTGACTTGCGTTAGTGGGTAATCATAGCGAAAAGCGGACTGCATGGTAATGGTACGCACCCCTCGATATTCTTCCAGGTATTTATCGATATTATCTGGTGCACAGGAACCACGAAATGGCAGTGAGCCCGTACCCACAATTGGGTATACCGGGATGCCGGTACGCTCACTCCACTGATATAACTCGGATAAGGCTACTTTATTCCCAATGACTGCCGGAATCAGCCCAGCCACTAAGGCTGGATCGCTGCGCGCTAAAAAGGGGCGGAGATACTGTGGTTTGTGTTTGTAATACGCCTTGTGGAGATGAGCATATTTATCCACTAGGGCACGCACATCAAACATTTGCTTGACCTCTTCCACCAGTGGGATAACTTCAATGTAATTAAACGTGGCAGTGCTATCGTGGAACAATGTATGTTTCACTTTAGCCAATTTAGAAAATGTTTTTTGAATATACATCAGTTGTTGCGCTGATGTCGTCATTGGTAGAATCACTTCAAACAAGGGCCGATCATGTAGCCCTAAATCTTTCGCCATATCGGCAGCCGTAAGTGTGGCCATAAATGACCGCGCTAATGAATAGCCCTTTTCTTGCCAGATATTGGGAATACGAAAAGTCAAAAATTTTTCTTTGCCGAGTTGGTGTTTGGAAAAGTAGTCATGGTATTCAGTAAAAAAACGTTCCACAACCGCTTCGTCGACATATTTACCTTCCCAATCCCACATAAATTCATCCACCCCAAGATCAACATACGCCGAATAGGCTTCGGCCACCTCTTCTTTGGCTGAAACAAATCCATCGCCATCTTTCTCCCAGTACGGAGCGGCAGCATTGTCTGGATGTTGAGTGGCCATGACGGCTGGGATACGACGCATACCAGTGCAGTGTAGCGTGTGCCTAGGGTATTGACAAATAGAGCCAAACCCGCTAAGGTGGCGCCCCTATGAACCCAATTATTAGCCTAGTCTTAGCCGTTGGTATGGTCAGCGTACCGGTGCAAAACCCTGTTCCAACCCAAACCATTGGGGCTACAGTGTATGCCTATTCCAGTACAGTTGGACAAACTGACGCCTCGCCATTTGTCACTGCCTCTGGTGAACGGGTTCGAGATGGCATTATCGCTAATAACTGTTTGCCGTTTGGCACGATTGTAAAATTTGGTGATAAACAATTTGTGGTAGCTGACAGGATGGCCACCCGCTATGGCTGTACCAGTTTTGATATCTGGTTCAGTTCAACAACTGCGGCACGTCAATTTGGCAAGCAGACTGGGACTGTACTGGTCTTTTAACGCCTCGCTTCCCAATCAGCTTGGCTAAGCTTGCCACGCACTACCTGGTTCCACCAGTTGCGATACCACAACCATAATACTTTAGGCCAGCCATCTCGCCGAATGCGGCGCGGTGACATGGCGATTTTTCTGTGCCAGAAATAGGCAATCTCTCCGACCTTGGCTAAACGCGCATATAATTCAAAATCTTCGGCGGTAGGCAACTCTGGCCGAAACCCATGACATCGTTCAAAATCTCGGCGCCGAATCATCATGCAGTCTCCTGGTGATGCTCCCGTTTTGAATAATCGATTCTGCAGATACACGGATGCATTAAAGAAAGTGTAAACCACACTATCAATCCATTTCCGTTCTTCCGGATAAATGGTAATGCGTTGAGTGGCGGCGACCACAGCGGTGTGTTGGGCAAAATAGTCTGCTACTTCCCCGACGCAGGCTTCAATGTCGACAATACGCACATCAGCATCAATAAACCAAAGCAACTCACCACTGGCTGCTTGTGCCCCCCGATTACGACATTCACCAATAGTTGTTTTGGTATCACTGGGTCGTACCACCACGATAGCGCCCGTTTGTCGCGCCAGAACAATGGTATCATCTGTGCTCCCATTATCGGATACAATCACTTCATGCTCAAGGCGCCGCAATGCCGAAAATTGTTCCAAAGTTGCGCGGATACCTTTAGTCTCGTTGAAGGTAGGAATAATAAATGACACCTTCATGAGACCTATACTAGTATGACCGTGGGTTTACAGCAAGGTATATTTTTGGTACGTTATCGAAACTGCGGCCTGGTAGCCAAGTGGTAAGGCAGGAGTCTGCAAAACTCTTATGCGCCGGTTCGAATCCGGCCCAGGCCTCAATGAAACGTTCTAGATTGGTATTATCGCTTCGTGTTACCTACATTGTGTTACACACGTGTTTGCCGGTGATCGTTGCCCTCATTTTCGTATATAAAGATGTCTTGCTCTACGAACCACTGAGTTACTTCTCCATCGCCCTGGCTGTGATTGGTGTGATGTTCATGTTGTCACTCAACTATACAAGTCTGCCTGAATATAACCTAGGCATGGTGTTCATGTTTATCTTCCCAATCGTATCGCTCAGTGTGGGACAAATCGTCTACCAACAAAATTGGCTTGTGAGTTTAGCGTATATCACACTTCAGTTATTCCTGAGCACCATTATTTTAGGTATATGGTTGTGGTGGGAAGAGAGACGATCTGGTCACGAACCAACATTTTCCGTTTTTATCGGTTTATTAATCGTGGCGAACATCGCAGCACTCTTGTTGTTTGGCTATTCCACTTATCAATTTGCCCAAGAGTCGACGCCATGGTGGGTGATTGCCGCTCTCTTGATCGGGGCTATTTTTGAGGCTCGCTTTGTTCTAGAAAAAAAATCGATAAATTAGCTGACTGCCCAAAAAGAACAGAATAATCACCAATACGATCTTGAGTAAAAGACGCGGTACCCATTGTACAAAACGACTGCCCAACAACACTCCAGGAACAGATCCAATTAACAGACCACCCGTTAATCCCCAATCGACGTTGCCAGAAAACAGGTGCACGATCCCAGCTGTCAGCAGCAATATGGTAGCGTGAACGATATCGCTCCCGATGAGTTTGCGCGTACTGGTATTATAAATAACCAGCATGAGTACGAGCATGATACTGCCGGCACCAACCGAAGTGAGTCCAACCAAAAAACCACCAAATGCGCCTGTCACAATTGTGAAACCAATCTGATGACGTTCCACTCTAAAAAAAGCATGTAACCACTGTTTGATACCGCGGACATCAAAAATAATACTGATAAAGAGCAGTAGCGCTGAACAGCTGATGGCTAAACCAATCGCTAGCTTCAGGTAGTCATTCGCTAGTGGCGTAATGTCGCGCAAGTAGTCAGTCAGTAAGGCTCCAACTATTGCTCCAGGCACTGAACCGTAGGCCAACCGCTGGACTAGCTTCATATCGACTGTTTTCTGTTTAATATGGACAGCGGAACCAACAATTTTGGTGATGGCTGCGTAGACAATATCTGACCCAACCGCAATGACTGGATCGTAATGCAGAAACGTAATGAGGATTGGTGTCATCATGGCTCCACCGCCCATACTAGTCATACCAATCAACAAACCGATGACAAAACCAATGACGATAATCGTGAGCATACGGTAAAGAATAGCACCGAATTCCACGCATTGACAGCCCTCCTATTATTCACTATTATAGCGAAGCTAGTAACGATACAACGCGAGAGTAGCTCAGTTGGTAGAGCGTCTCCTTGCCATGGAGAAGGTCGCGGGTTCGAGCCCCGTTTCTCGCTCAGAATATGTCATCTATTGAACACGGCGCAAACTATATTCGACACTGCCGCTCACTGGGATTCAGTGATGCGGAGATTATTCAAGAGCTGCAAAAAACTGGCTGGCAAACAGCTGATCTCAATGGTGCACTCATGCAAGCTTCTGCGACGGAACCACGCAAAGCAAAATCAAACCGCTGGCTGTGGATTATTCTGATCAGCTTATGCACTGCCTTAATTGCCGCCGCCGCCATTGTGACTTGGTTATTCACCTCGGGTCAGTTGAATTAAATGGTAAACGTTATGTTATACATTGACGATACGTCTACCGTATGGTACTGTTTGTATCATGAGAAAACGCAGTTGGCAGATTGAGGAACTACGTAATGCAGTCAAAACATCTACAAGTTACAGGCAGGTTCTTAAGAAATTAGGCTTACGAGAAGCCGGTGGAAACTATGCTCAAATTAAGAAATATATACAAGAATTTCGGTTAGAAGCCGAACATTTTACAGGTCGATCGTGGAATAAAGGTTTAAGGGGTTTGTACAGACGGTCCATACCATTAGAAAAAATTCTAATCCGACAAAGTACTTTCCAAAGCTTTAAGCTAAAAAAGAAATTGTTTGCTGCGAACCTTAAACCACAACATTGTGAGCAATGTGGTTGGGCTAAACAGACTCCTGATGGTTATCTACCTTTGGAACTTGATCACATTAATGGAAATCGTTATGATAACCGCCTAATTAACTTAAGAATTCTTTGTCCGAACTGTCATAGCTTGCAGCCTACCCATCGTGGCAGGAATAGTGCCAAGCATAAGCCCAGGTGGTGAAACCGGTATACACACAGCACTTAAAATGCTGCGCCGTAAGGCTTGCGGGTTCGAGTCCCGCCCTGGGCACCACTAAATCTTCTTGTCTTTAATCACTTTTAAAATTTGTTTGTGCACCTTACCATTGGTGGCTACCAAACCGTTTTTCGCCATGGCGGCAGGATCACCGGTAAAATCTGTGACTAATCCACCCGCCTCACGTACCATCAGCATGCCAGCTGCCACATCCCAAATACGGACTGGTGGTGTAATGATCATGCCATCAACGCGCCCTGCAGCCACAAAGGCTAACTCTAATGAGGACGAACCAAAATGTCGCATTGAACGGGCTTCAAATTCAAAATGTTGGTACGCGGCTACGGCCCGTCGCAACGATTTACGTTCATGAGAATAGGCAAAACACAGAAAGGACGTTTTAAGACTATCCTCATTTGAGACATGCATGCGCATTTCGTTACGGCGTGCCCCTTTACCCTTTTCGGCCACAAATAATTCCCGCGTATACGGTGAATAGATTACTCCAATGACTGGGTCGCCATTTTTGAGTAAGGCAATCGTGGTGGTGAAAAACGTATGCCTCATTATAAAGTTAGTTGTGCCATCTAGTGGATCAACCACCCATTGATATTCACTGGTTGATTTGCCACGACCCTTTTTCAAGCCTTCTTCTTCAGACAAGATACTATGTTCTGGATACGCTCGCCGGATTTTGTCCACCAAAAAATGATTCACTTTGATATCATGGTTGGTGACCAACTCCCGTTTATCCTTAAACCGAATCTGTTCCGGTGACAATGCCCGAAATTCTTTCATCAACATATTGCCTGAGCGCAAAGCCAGGCCAATGGCGAACTCTTTGATAATATGCATACCTATACTTTGATCGTCAACAACTCTTTAGCTCGTTCCAGTGTACCACTAAATGGTTGGTCACCATAGTGAGTTAGTAACACTCGTTTAGCCTGAGACCGTTGTGCAATATCTGCGCATTGTTGCTCATTTAAATGATGTGGCGTCACCTGACCAGATTCATTTGAACATTCAAGCAACAACACATCAACATCTTTGGCAAAAGTGATCAGCTGGTCATTCATTCCGGTATCGCCCAAATACACTAGACTGCTCCCTTGGTGGGTCAGACGGAAGGCAATATCCGGAACGTTATGAGTCATCGGCGCCGTAGTGACGGTGATATCTCCAATCTGCAGAGATTGAGGTGACTCAACCACAGTAATCTGGCTGGGAATTTTTTCACCTACTAACCCGGCCATTTGATCAAACCACGTACGGGTACCAGTTGGGCCAATAAGCGTGAGTGGTTGCTGTGGACAAGTGATAAAAAAAATCTGAAAGAAAGACAGTAGATCAGCCACATGGTCAGGATGAGTATGGCTAATACAAATCCCCTGGATGTCGGCCACGCCTTTGCCCAGCTTGGTGAGCGCCTGTAAACAACCACGGCCAAAATCAACCAACAGGTTCGTGGTGTCGGTGGAGACTACATTACCGGTGGAGTTATAGTTGGACGTAATGTGGAATCGACCACAGCCTAAGATAGTAAGGTTCATGAACGACGGAGTTTTTTTAGTACCGCCACATCATTGGCGCGGCCATCAAATGGAGTTTCGAGAATAAAGTCGAGCCGCTTTAATTTAGGGTGATTGAGTAAAAAACCAAAGCCAGCGGCACCAATCTGACCTCCGCCAATATGTTCATGGCGATCCTTTTTACTGTTTAGTTCGACCTTAGAATCATTGGCTTGAATACAGATTAAATGTTCCAGCCCGAGTTTTGCATCAAACTCCGCAATCGTTTTATTTACAGCGGCTTGCGTGCGTAAATCATACCCAGAGCCAAAGGCGTGGGCTGTATCGAGGCAAAAACCAACTTTAGCTTTGTTTTTTTTGATCCCTTTATACAACTGGGCTAACTCTTCAAATGTACACCCCAATACGCTGCCGCCACCTGCTGCATTCTCGAGCAACAACAGACAAGAACCCTTATAGCCATCTAGAACTTTATTCAAACTATCAATCGCCACCTTGATACCCGTCGCCCGATCAGGCTGGCTGGCCGCACTGCCGGTATGGAACATCACACCGCGCACCCCTAAACGGCTGCCTCGATCCAATTCTTGCTTAAGCATGGTGATGGAACCATACCGTAATGTAGGTTTGACCGAAGCCAGACTTATTAAGTACGGGGCATGAATGTAGTAAGAAGTAAAACCAGCTGCTTTGACGGCTTGTCTAAAGGTTTCTACAGCGGCATCATCTAGTGGTGGACACTTAAAACTTTGCGGCGGCCGTGAAAACATTTGGAATGTTTCTAATTGTTCCGCCACGGCATTTTCTGGAGCATGGTATAAACCGCCAGCTGCTGAGACATGGGCACCAATTTTAGACATACACTCATTATATAGAATTGTGGTATAATTGGCACATGCCAGGAAAAGTAGCCATCATAGGAGCCGGAAATGTCGGCACCGCCACCGCTTTTGCGTTAGCCTTAGATGGTACAGCCAGCGAAATTGTACTGATTGACAGGAATTTAGAAAAAGCCAAGGGTGAGGTACTCGACATTGAGCATGGCGCCGCCTTCATGAACCATACGGAATTCGTTGGCTCAAAATCCTACAAAGATATTAAGGATGCCGACATTGTGGTGGTAACAGCTGGCGCGGCGCAAGCTCCCGGCGAAACACGGCTGCAACTGCTCAGTAAAAATGTACGCATCCTCAAGGGCATTGTGACAGAAGTGAAGCGGTATGCTCCACAGAGCATTTTGATGATTGTGACAAACCCAGTTGATGTGTTGACCTACTACGCTTTAAAGTATTCTCATTTTCCGCACCATCGCGTATTTGGCACCGGTACGGTGTTAGATACGGCTCGTTTTCGATCCTACTTAGCTAGATACTTTGGAGTGAACGCCCACAATGTCCACGCCTATGTATTAGGCGAACATGGTGACAGTTCGTTTCCAGCCTTGAGTACTGCCAACGTTGGTTCCATTCCACTTAAAGCCATGCCCGGGTACAATGAAAAAGCCATGCACGCGATTCATTATACCGTGCGCACTGTCGTCTATGATATTATCAAGAAAAAAGGAGCCACCAACCTAGCAATTGCCACATGCGTGAATCAACTGGTGAAAGCTATTCTAAATGACACCCATGGTATTTTCCCGGTATCGTCGGTATTGCGCGGTGAATACGGTATTAAGAATGTTTCAGTGAGCACTCCATCGGTGATTGGTCGCCGCGGTATCGTGGAAGAGTTGGAAGTACCGTTGAATGCCAAAGAAAAGCAGGCACTGAAAAAATCAGTAGCGATTTTGAAGAAGGCCATTCGGTCGGTGAAATAAAAGTAGAGACGCATTGCAATGCGTCTCTACTTTTCGGCCAATTCCTTCAACTTCTTCACCGCCTGCTCGTTGCGTAACACCGTGCGTACATACGCCCTATAATCGAATCCGTCCATTTGCTTCTGAGTATCAGGAGCATCTTTGTAATAGGCTTTGCGGCGGGCGATTTCTGCTGTAATAGCATCTTCGGTAATTTCAATTTTTTCCTGTTCTGCCACTGTCTTAATCACTAAGGCACCTTTGATGCGTTTATCCGCGTGCTCTTTCCAGCCATCTCGTAATTCTGGCTCAGTTTTTTTCATATGCGAAAGATAATCGGCAAATTTTCCGCCTTGATCTTCTACTTGCTGACGCAATTCTTCCATCATGCGGTCTAACTCATACTCCACCATCAACGATGGAATCGGTTCAAAGTCCGCCTGTTTAATCACGGCCTCAATCACCGTTGTTTCAAAATCTTGGTCAGCTTTTTGTTCAAGTTCTTTCACCAGGTTAGCGCGAATTTGATCTTGTAATTCCTGGGCCGATTTAAAATTCAGCTCTTTGGCAAAATCATCATTGAGCTCTGGTAAGTTCACCTGCTGGACTTGTTTAACGGTGGCTGTAACATCACAGGTTTTACCAGCTAAATGTTTAGCACTGTAGTCTTCTGGAAATGTCACCTGAAATTGTTTCGTTTCGTTCGCCTTCATACCCATTAGGGCTTCTTCAAAACCGGGAATGAAATATTTATCACCAAGTACGACCGGTACATCTTTCCCTTGGCCGCCCTCAATGGAAACGCCTGCCAGTTTGATATCGAAATCAATGGTGACCGAATCTCCGGTTTGCGCTGCCCGCTCAACCGGTTCTTGTTTGGTGCGTAGTTTACGCAAATCCGCCATAGTTTGTTCAAACTTTTTTTCATCAACCGCGGGAACGGTTTTTTTGACTTTGACTGTTTGGTACTTTTTCAAGTCAACCTTAGGCATGATGGCAAAGGTTGCCGTATACACTAAGGCATTGCCCGGCGCTAAACTTTCAATGGCTACTGCTGGCTTCCCAACAAAATCAATTGGTTCTTGTTTAACTGCTTTCGGTAAGGTATCTTGCACCACATCTTCCACCGCTTCTTGGTAGATCTCCATTTCACCGACTTGTTGTTTAATCATGTCATACGGTGCGTGACCTGGTCGAAACCCAGGAACAGCCACTTGCTTCGAAATGCGTCGAACAGCTTTATCGAGATATGGCTTGAGCTCCTCGGGCAACAATTCGATCTTCAACAGAACGGTTGTGGTTTCTTGGATGGTTTTGGTGATGTTCATATTTTTCACGTAGAGACGCGATATATCGCGTCTCTACTGGTTATTATGCCAAAAATATAACTAATAAGAGCGCGACAATGTTCAATACTTTGATCATTGGGTTAATAGCTGGGCCTGCGGTATCTTTGTATGGGTCACCTACGGTATCACCAGTCACAGCCGCTGCATGAGCTGGTGAGCCCTTGCCACCATGGTGACCTTTTTCAATATATTTCTTGGCATTATCCCAGGCCCCACCACCGGTAGTCATGGAGATGGCTAAAAACACACCAATTACAATTGAACCCATCAACACACCACCCACTGCAACTGGACCAAGTAACCACCAGACGATAGCTGGAGTTAACACGGCCAATAAAACTGGTAACACCATCTGGCGCAACGCTGCTTTGGTGACTAAATCGACACAAGCGGCATAATCTGGTTTAGCCGTACCAGCCATGATGCCCACAATTTCTCTAAACTGCCGTCGTACTTCTTTCACCACTGCCGCAGCAGCCTTACCAACTGCTTCCATACATAGCGCAGCAAAGTAGTAGGTCACCATACCGCCAATGAACAAACCGACAATAACTTTTGGATCTTCCAAACTAAACTGTAAGGCTTCACCTGATCGCGCTAGATAATCTTGCGTGAAGGCGGCAAAAAGTACCAAAGCAGCTAAACCGGCTGAGCCAATCGCATAGCCTTTGGTGACGGCTTTGGTGGTATTACCTACGGCATCCAAGGCGTCTGTTACTTCACGAACATCTTGTGGTAGTTTGGCCATTTCAGCAATTCCGCCAGCGTTATCGGTAATGGGGCCAAAGGCATCAATCGTCACAATAATCCCAGCCAGGGACAACATGGCCATAGCCGCAACGGCCACACCATACAGACCAGCCAAGTTATATGTGATCAAGATCGCCAACACAATCACTACAAGCGGAGCAAAAGTCGACTTCAGGGAAATAGCTAACCCCTGAATCACGTTTGTACCATGACCAGATTCGGAAGCATGGGCAATGGATTGAACTGGCTTATATTTCGTGGAGGTATAATATTCTGTAATAATCACTAACAATGCAGTAACGCCTAACCCAACTAAAGCTGAACCATATAATTGAGCGACGCTATATAAGTCGTTGGATCCCATCAACCATTTGGTCACCGGATAAAAAACAACCGCCGCCAATATTCCGGCAACAGCTAAGCCTTTATATAAGGCACCCATGATATTTTTGGCATGACCTAATCGGATAAACCAGGTGCCCACAATAGAACAGAGAATGGCCACACCGCCTAACACGAGCGGAAACAACATAGCAGCATCTTGATCGGCACCATCAAAAATCAATGAACCCAGTAACATGGCAGCCACGGTGGTCACCGCGTACGTTTCAAATAAATCTGCGGCCATACCGGCATCGTCACCAACATTATCACCGACGTTATCGGCAATCACGGCTGGATTACGTGGATCATCTTCTGGAATACCGGCTTCCACTTTACCAACTAAATCAGCACCTACATCAGCTGCTTTCGTGAAAATACCACCACCCACCCGCGCAAAGACGGAGATCAAACTGCCGCCAAAACTCAAACCAATCAGCGCATCAATATCGCCTCCAGACAACCAGGTAAATCCAGCGACACCAAGTAGACCTAGACCAACCACTAATAATCCAGTGACGGCACCACCTTGGACACCCACATTCATGGCTGCGGCCATACCGTGTCGAGCCGCTTCCGCAGTCCGTACATTCGCGCGCACCGCTACATTCATACCAATATATCCGGCGCAGGCCGAAAAAACCGCGCCAACTAAAAATCCCAGCGCCATGGCAATACCAAGGGCTAACCACAACACCACAAACAAAACGACTGCAATGAGGGCAATGGTACGATATTGCCGGTTCAGATACGCCGAGGCGCCCTCCTGAATCGCTTTGGCAATGTCTTGCATGGTGCTATTGCCGGTGGCTTTTTTGTTGACCATAAAAATAAGCACTCCGCCGTATACTAAAGCAGCCACGGATGCTAACAGTGCAAAAAGTAATCCTGCGTTCATATGGTTATTGGTTTTCTTTATTAATTTCTTTATTATCGTCACTGGGCTGTTGGGGCAATTCATGAATTG
>DOSP01000014.1:0-2879 GCA_003512175.1 Candidatus Kerfeldbacteria bacterium | reverse complement strand
GCAGCCACGGATGCTAACAGTGCAAAAAGTAATCCTGCGTTCATATGGTTATTGGTTTTCTTTATTAGTTGTTTCTTCTGGTTTGACTTTCTCAACCGGGGCAGCTTCTGTAACGGGTTGCTCAGTGCGGACAATGTCAATTGACCAGCCACTCAACCGTGAAGCTAAACGCACATTCTGCCCACTCTTGCCAATAGCCAAGGAAAACTGATCATCTGGTACTTCCGCTACAGCAATTTTTTTACCTTCTGGATCCTCTTTCAGCGTCACGGAAGTAATTTTGGCTGGCGACAAGGCGTGCACAATAAATTTCACGGCATCGTCATCGTAGTGAATGATATCGATTTTCTCGCCGCCTAATTCGGTAATCACCGTTTGTACCCGAGTACCACGTTGACCCACACAGGAACCAATTGGATCAATATTTGGATCAGTTGCCGCCACAGCAATTTTGGTACGAGAACCTGCTTCACGTGCCACACCTTTAATCACCACTGAACCGGCACCAATTTCCGGCACCTCAGATGAGAATAAAGCTGATACCAGATTGGGATGTGATCGCGAGGCAACAATTTCTGGACCGCGGTTAGTTTTTTCAATGGATAACAATAGTACTTTAATGCGTTGCCCAGGTTTGTACACTTCACTCCGTACTTGTTCCGATGGTGGCATAACGGCAATAGCTTGGCCAAGATCAACAAAGACCACTTTACCTTCTACGCGCTGAATCATCGCGTTAATTACTTCGCCGGCACGATCTTGATAGAGATTGAACAAGGTTTCACGCTCAGCTTCGCGGAGTTTTTGAATAATCACCTGCTTAGCCGTTTGCGCAGCCATCCGACCAAACTCGGCTGGTACTTCCAATTCATCACGAATCTCATCACCAATTTCAATGTCGCCAATTTCTTTTTTGGCTTCAGCATAGGCAATGTCGGTTTTTGGATTAAATCGTTTAATTGGCTCACCATTAGCATCCATGGCTGGCAAAGGTTCAGCCGCTTCCCCAGCCGCTTCTCGGGCCGCTTTATCTTTCAGGTATTGATCGTGCAGCTCGTCTTCTACAACTGTGGTAACTTCAAAAATACGCATCGAACCATCGTTTGGATTAAACTCAACCCGGATGTCTTTGCCCTTTTGAGCAGTTTCTTTACGGTAGGCTACGGCCAAAGCCGTTTCGATGGTTTCAATAACGGCCTCGAAAGGAATGCCCTTTTCCTCGCAAATCTGTTTAATAGCGGCGCCGATTTCTTTTGGATCTGGCATAAATACATGACACGTTAGCAATAAAAAAAGTAGTATCTTGAAATACTACCGTACGTTAGCTAGGAGACTATATCAACATTCGGTAAACACGTCAACTGCTTGCCCACAATACCGATAGCACCCACCGCTAAAGCCCGATAGGACAGCTGGTGATCAGACACATACACTGCGCCAAGCCGTTTAATCATGCGAATACGATATTGGCTAATCGCCTCGAATGGATGACCGTACTTGAGGCCAGATCTGGTTTTGACTTCAAAAAAATAGATCACGTCTCCTTTGCGGGCGATAATATCAATCTCACCAATGCGCTTAAACCAATTCCGCTCCAGGATAGCGTAGCCATGTTGAGTGAGATATTCGACGGCTTGGTCTTCACCGCGTTTTCCGGTCATGTGGCGTTGATACATACCGCCACCTTTAGCACCTCTACTTCAAGAACACAAGACCCCAATGATAAGGACCGGCCTCGAACTCTTCAACTAATTGCATGTGCAGATCTTCAGCGCATTTCTTCATCTCTGAGGGATGCACCCGCATGCTATCAATTGGGCCCAGCGGTGAATTTACACCTGGCTTCCAATCGACCACAATCAGGCGGCCGCCCGGTCGGATAGTGCGATGACACTCTTGCATCATCTCTTGCCGTTTTTTTGATTGAAATAATACTGTGACAAGAAAACCAGCAGTTAAGACATTGTCCCGAATAGTTTTCGTAGCGCCATAGATTTCAAGATCACTCCACACTGTGGTGACATTCTCCAAGCCGTGTAACTTCGCTTTGGTTTGCACCGCCGGCAATATAGCTTTCACCACATCCACGGCATAGACTACTCCGGCTTTACCCACAACCCGCGCCGCCGGTAGGGCAATCTTGCCTTCTCGGCCAGTGCCGAAATCGGCGACGACATCACCCACTTTTAGTTGAGCGTGCCGGAGAATGGTTTGCACATCAATAATTTGGCTGTTCAATTGCATAGGACCTATTCAGTATAAAGCAGCTCAGCAATCGGAGCAAACGATCGCCGGTGCCAAACGCTGGGGCCGAAACGTTTCAGTTGGGCCCGGTGAACAATGGTACCGTAGCCTTTATGTCTGCCAAATTGGTATCGATGATCTGTACTATCGAGAAACTGCAGTACTGTGTCTCGAACGACCTTTGCCACAATCGACGCCGCTGCAATCTGATAGTGTCTCGCATCACCATGAATCACCTGTTTGGTCGGCACAAAATGATCAAGCTGAAAGCCATCCACCAACACAAGGTCTGGTTGGGGTTCAAGGTGCGTAATGCAGTGCGATAACGCAAAGAGATTGGCTTGGTGCACGCCCAGCTGATCAACCTCTGTAACGTTCATGCTGACCACAACACAACTGATGGCTTGTTTCAGGATAAGTGGAAATAAGGTGGTACGTTGCTTGGATGTGAGTTGTTTTGAATCTTTTACGCCACGGATAGGCTTGCCTTCTGGCATAACTACGGCTGCCGCCACGAGTGGGCCCGCCCAGGCTCCGCGACCAGCTTCATCGGCACCACCAACTAATTTATATTGACGCATGCCAGAATTATAACACCTATCCCCCAAACCCCTTTCCTATTGAGGAAAGGGGGG
>DOSP01000051.1 GCA_003512175.1 Candidatus Kerfeldbacteria bacterium | reverse complement strand
ATATCAGCTTCCGTTTCAATGTCAGCGCTACCGCTGAAACGAGTGGCTTGACCAAACAATATATACGCAGCTCCATTTTGAATTCCCGGAGATCCCACAATAATATCATCATAACCATCACCATTAATGTCTCCTACTCCGTCTACACTGTCACCTAAAATATCACGATCTGAAAAGCCAATAAACGTGGCATCGGCCACTGCAGGAAATTGTCCATTTGCATAACCGGCCGTCGTACCATAGATAATATGAAACCGACCATAGGCTGATTCTGATTGCCCAGCTGATTCACCGACAATAAAATCGCCATAGCCATCACCATCGATGTCACCGGCAGCAGCAATGTCTGAACCAACTTGTCGGCTAGTAATCTGACCCACCAGCCGAGCCACTGCTGGGTAATCATCAAGGTCATATAAAGAAGCGGCTTGTACACCACCGGCTAAACCGAAGAACCCTAAGGCAGATATTGAAATGAGCAGTGAGCGTGCTGATGTATGTATCATATATTCATAATCAATGTTATTGGAAGAATTATAGCACAAAAAACATACCAGTCCAATTTTATGCTATACCATTATCTTTATTACTAGAATAATTTTTTGGTGGCGCACGCAAATCAGAAGTTAATTACTGATTTATTTTACAGTTGCGTAATAGAGATCGTAACAACTGCATCTTCAGGTGTTGTTTTCGTTCTTATATGTTGTATAATGCCGTCGTGCGTAAAATTCTAAAAGGAAGCGTTTTCTTCACTATAGCTGTTTTTGGAAGTTTTTTTGTATTACCGCTATCCGCTGGGGGGACACCAACTATCACCCTAGTATCACCAACCACACTTACTGTGCCACCGGTGATAGAAAATAACGTATTCATTGCCCGGCTAGATGTTGTCGGCACTAATTTAAATTATGTAATTGATAACCAAGATCAAAAAAATCCTTCGGTCATCCAACTCGGCCCGTTCAAACCAAAGTCAATATACCATATAGAAAATGATGATTCAAATCTCGCAGTAACGTTTCGCATTCCTTTAGACGAGGTAGATGTGAATGATCCATACTATAAAGTGCGGATTTATGCGACTGATGGATCAGTGCTCGCGACATCAGAACAAGAAGTGTTCATTTACAATTCTAAAACGATTGTTCCAGTCATTGACAGTCTCTCACAAACATTTGTCAGTCTGACATCAAAAACCCCCTTTCAAAAAACAATTACTCTGAATGGTACTGGGTTAGAATGGTTGGTCAATAATGGATCAACAAAAGGTGTAGCCAGTTTAGGTAAGGCAAAAAGTGTTGCCGTGGAAGGAGATAGTGATAGTGCGGATGTCACGTTTTTACTCAACTCAAATAATTTCAGAAAGAACAAGAGATATTATCGAATTCGGATTTATCGTGATAATCAGGTAATTGCTACTTCACCACGTATTCAAGTATTCAATCCGTATCGTCTCAAAAAAAAGAGTAGAGATACGCTAGAATATCTCAACAACACCGATAACACTACGGCATCCAAACGCACGGTCGGACTCAACGTACAACTTGGTCTCGGCGCCGATACAGAAGAAAAAATAGCGCTCTACAAAGAAAAACTGAAAGAATCAAATACTGTCTGGGTGCGGGAACATATCTCCTACGAAAACATTATGGGACCGAACAGCCGACTGTGGTTGGAGAAGTATGATGAAGTTATGACATATTATAACAACAAGAACATGCGTGTGGTGGCTATGCTTGCGTATGGCGCAGACGGTTCGGAGAATACAGCCCCACCTATAGATGATTGGGAAATATTTGTGCGAAAAGTTGCCACACGCTACCGTAATTATGTAGATGCTTGGGAAATATGGAATGAACCTGATCTGGCTGAGTTCCTTACACCAAACAACGCTGACACACTTGCACCACTACTCAAAACAGCCTATCCGATTATCAAAGCGCAAGCACCTGATAGCATTGTCTTGAATGGACCGATCGGAAATATCCGTACCACTACATTTGTACAAGATCTTTATGAAAAAGCCGGTGATTATTTTGATGAGTTATCCGTGCATGCCTATTACTGCGACGAATACATGAATAGTGGAGATATGAACGAATTAATCGATGATCTCACTGCCATTGCTGCAGCCCGTCCAACAAAGTACCGTGATGGAAAAATATGGCTCACTGAAGTAGGTTGTTCGATGGGTACGAGTGGTGTTGATGAAACTGTGCAACTGAACTACAACAAAAACTCAACAACAGCATTATTGGCGACTGGTAGAGTTCGTCTTGTGCAGCTCTACACCATCATCAACCGGCCAGAGCAAGACAACTACGAAAAAAACTTCGGCATGCTGTATGAAGATGGTACAGAAAAATCGGCCTGGCAGTGGTATGAAAATCTGTGATATACTGAAAGTCAATAAATCCTCATCATTAATTCAATTTGGGTATGAAAATAAGCACTGGATTTTTCTTGACAATCTGCCCAGCATTATTACTTGGTGCCGGCTGTGTGACCACAACCCCAACTAACACTGTGGTGACGAATACGAAAACTGTCGATGTACAGGATAGTGTGAATGACTATAATGACTTTTTACTTAGTCTACCTATAGATCAAGTTACTGGGGAGCCGATTTACTGCTTACCAAATAATCAGCCGCGAACGTTGGGTGTACCTGCCGGGTATGAAGATGATTGGACTACCTATCAAGACGCCTACTTTGGCATTGCGTATCCACCTAATTTTGTAGTAGATACCTCACTCGGTAACGAATATGCCTCGTTTGTTTCTCCAGATGGTAACGCTACCTTTCACGTCTATTCTCCACAGTGGGATGGTTCACCAGATAAATTATTAGTACAAACGGGAGAAACCGTGGCTGCGGAATCGCCAACAGTGAGTGAAGCAGTTAGTTGCGTGACACAGCTCGGTGTGAGCAGCACAGCCAAGTTTGAGGCCCAAGTGATTACAAAAAGTAGTAGTGACGCCTTACGCTCGATTGCTAACCTTGGTCTAGAGACAGAAGATGACACATCTAATGTGCGTATGACCTTTGCGTTGGAGGTTAAAGATGCCAATTATTTTGATGAGTACTTAGAACAATTTCAACTCTTCATGAGTTCATTAGTACAGTACGCCGATGCGTAGGCCTTAACGGTATCTAATCCACAACCACAATGACAAAAGTATATGGTTCAAACCACTAATTCTTTTGGGAGGAAATTATTAATTATATGAATCAGAAAAAAATATTTATTGCCCTCTTCGTTATTCTTGTCATTGGCATAGTTGGATATTTTACTTTGGTTAAAAACCAAACGCCCGTTTCGCAAACACAACAAATTGTTTTTGTTTCCCAAGAAGAGTGTGAACAAAAAACCGGCAAATCGTGCGACTTTCAAATGTGTGACTATATTCCGCCAGGAAAAACATTTGAAGAAGTGTGTGGAAATGATTTCAAGAAAGGATGGGTTCCAAGCATTTCTACGACCACTGACCAATAGGGGCTAACCGGTGAGCCTGAATCAGTATTGTTTGAAATCCAGGAAAAGAAGTTATATTGACAAAGTAACGATTCCACTATCACAGTACTCCTCGATATTCCCACAAATCCGATCAACCAAATATTGTTTCTCATCGCCCACCGCTAGTTGTGGCTTCAGATTATGATCTACAATTG
>DOSP01000056.1:1683-5015 GCA_003512175.1 Candidatus Kerfeldbacteria bacterium | reverse complement strand
AGGCCAGCGACCACGGCAAACGCCAGAGTGGGCTTCCAAGCAAACTGCCACTGCCGAATCGGCCGTTTGAACTTGGCTTGCGGTGGAACTGGTTGAGCTAAGATTTTTGGTTCGACCGTTGGCTCTTCAGATTTCGGCTCTTCCGGTACCTCCGGGGTATCGGAAATGATCATGGGTTGGACCGACTCAGCCACTTCTGGAGCAATCTCGACCATGGTTTCTGGCTCGACACTGACTGGGGAATGTTTCCGCAAATCCAAGATATTTGACTGCGGTACACCTAAGCGCTCCGCGGCGTCGGCGTGATTATGCTGCTGGGTGGGTTTGAGATTGGGTGAGTATTTTCTCATAGATTGCCAGGGTCTGCTTAGCCATGCGCTGCCAACTGTATCGCTGCACCTGCGCTCGACCAAGTTGAATCAAGCGGGCTCGTTCGTCTGGGTCAGTTTGCAGGTGTTGAATGTGCTTTAGTATACCAGAAATGTCGTCTTGTTCAAAATACAATGCCGCATCACCAAGCACCTCTGGTAAGCAGGATGTTCGAGCGGAAATCACGGGTGTGCCATAGAGCATAGCTTCGAGTGGTGGTAAGCCAAAGCCTTCATAGCGCGAGGCAAAGACATAGGCAAAGGCCTGTTGGTAGAGATTTGGTAAATCTTGATCCGGTACAAAGCCAATAAACTTCACTCGATCGTCCACATTTTTGGCCCAGGCATACTGGTGTAATCGCCTATAAAAATAATCCGGCTTCCCAACCAAGACACACTGCAATGGATTCCCTTGTTTTTTTAAGTGTTGCATGGCCAAGATAATATGTTCGAGATTTTTATGCGGATAAGCATTACCCACATACAGGAGATAGGGCTGACGAATGCCGTACCGCTGCAACACATCCTGCTTGGCCGCGGTGAAGGCATCCACAGCTTCATAGGTGACGCTCACCCGCTCACCAGGTAAATGAAAAAAATCCATCAAATCCGCTTTGGAGTATTGCGAGACAGTAATAACGTGGCGCGCAGCCAGTGCCGCATGGCTAATGACACGGTTATAGGCAAACTGTTTGAACTGATACATGATCGGCCCAAGGGTAGTGGCCCGTTCCGTTGGAAAACGACTAATGATCAAATCATGAATGGTCACGATGAATGGACCGCGGTAGAAGATTGGTACATTGAAATGCGGAAAATGCATCAGATCAACTTTTTGTCGTTTAATCAGTAACGGCATAAAAATTTGTTCAGCCAGCGAATACCAGGAATACGGTGCGGCCACCAACTTCACATGCGCGTGGCGATACGGCCAACGTTTGATCAGCTCTTCCGGAACAAATACGACATAGTCATTGCGCTGGTCTAACTCAAATACATAGCGCAGCAACATTTGTGTGTAGCGGCCTAACCCCTTTGATTGTTCTCCGCCAAAAAACCTGGCGTCAATCCCAATACGCATGGCTGTCAGTATACTGCCTGGCGCAGAACCTGCAACGTTTGTCGCGCCGTCTTCTCCCACTGAAACTGCTTCAACCGTTCCTGACCAGCGGTGATCAGCTGACTGCGGAGAATGTGATCAGACAGGACAGCACCCACTGCACTGCCGAGATCGCTACTCGAATATGGGTTCACATAGAATGCGGCTTGGCCACAAATTTCTGGAATGGCCCCAGCGGCACTGGCAATGACTGGCACACCAACCTGCCAGGCTTCTAACGGCGGAAAGCCAAACCCTTCATATAAACTGACATACAGTAAAGCTTGGGCGTGTTGTAAGATATACCATTTTTCACCATCCGATACGTACCCATACCCACCGGCCGTATCTCCAATAACCACCACTGGCAGTGGTAAGGCGGCCTGTTGAATGAATTCAATATTTTTTCTGCCCCCGCCTGTCCCAATCACCACTAGATAGTCTTTCGGTAAGTGGGCCACTGGAACTGGAGCAACCGGCGTTGGCGGACCAGAGTAAATGGTCGTAATGGTGTTCGGATTGAGGCCAAATTGGGCAATACAATCTCGTCGTGTGGTCTCTGACACAGCAATACTCCGGGTAGCTCGCCGTAGTTGCGCCGCTGGTCGAATCAACCTATGCCACCAGCGCTGTTTCACAGATAATAAATGTGGATACAGTGCCACACTACTATCATGGACCGTTAAAACGACCGGGCAGTGTTTCGTGACTGATAAAAAATTCCAGTTGGGAACAAACAACACATCTACCGATTGCAGTACCCGATCAATGCGTGGGGTGAGGTGCATTGTCGCGAGTTTATTCGGCACGCGCAGATGATGCCATTCCACCTGCGGATAATCTAAAAACGGTTTGATGCGTTCGGTAGGTACATTCCAGCCAGACGTGTAGAGACAGATGGTATCGGTCCGATCCGGCAACGTACACAAGGCATGTAGCAACTGCGTCGTGTACACCGACACGCCCGATGGGTGCAGTTCCAACAGTGATCGAGCATCGATGCCCAGTCGCATCGTTATTTCAGATAGCGGCGAACGTAGACTAACAACCCAGCCAGCAACCAACCCGCCACAACGGCGATGATGGTTAAGAGAGTCACATTGGTTGGTTGATACACCACGACCGGCTCAAACGTACTCAATTCAAATAAATTACGCTGTTCGATATCAACTGAAGCCAACCCCACTTCGCGGGCCAACACGGTGGTCATGGCTGCCGCTAATGCCTCTGCTTCTTCAGCTCTATAACGACTAAACGTGACGGTAAACTGCTGGGAGGAATCTTGGTCCGTTCTAAACTGACTGGTGAAACGACTTAAATTATCAATGTCATAGCCTAAACCGGCGATGGTATAGATTTCGCCAATGATGGCCGGGCTACGCAATAAGCTCATCACATGCTGCGTAAACAACTCGGCGCCCTTCAAATCATAATACGAACCATACTGATAATCTGGCGTGACGGCTCGATTCACTAATCGAAGATCATAGGTTTGAACGGCTTTATACATGTCTGGCCGTCGACTGGCGATGCCATAGGTCACAGCGCCTACCACGAGACCAAAGATGATGATGAACCAGACTGAGCGACGCATAAAATCCATACCCGGTATCCTACCTGATCAGCGCTGCTGTGTAAACTGATGATATGCACTATCCACAAAGGTTTTGATCTGTTGTTCAAAGCGCTGGGTTGAGTAGGTATTGGCCTGTTGCTGGATGCGCGCGGGATCATACTGTTTAGGATCCACCCGCACGATCATATCTGCCAAATCTTCCCAGGTTTGAAAATCGAACCAGTCACCGGTTACACCCGGTTGAATAATCTCGCGCGCTCCACCAGACCGATAGGCAAACACCGGCCGG
>DOSP01000056.1:0-1610 GCA_003512175.1 Candidatus Kerfeldbacteria bacterium | reverse complement strand
CCGATAGGCAAACACCGGCCGGCCAGACGCCATCGCTTCCACCATGGTAATGCCGAAATCTTCCACTTGCGGATTCACAAAGGCTAAACATTCACGATACAGTTTTGCCAAATCGGCATCAGTCACTTTACCAACAAATTCGATGTTGCTGCCAGCTCGCGCTCGCAAGGCATCAAACTCTGGGCCAGTCCCAAAAATTTTCAGTTTGCGACCAAGATGATTAAAAGCATCTACAACCAAATCAAACCGTTTATAGGGCACGAGCCGTCCACCCGTTAAATAATAATCACCCACTTGGCCGAGTGAAAATTGACTGGTATCTACCGGCGGATAGATGACATCAGCCGGCTTGTGATAATACTTAGCGATACGATCTTGTACTAAGCGGGAATTCGCTACAAATCGATCAACCCGTTCCGCCGCCATTTTATCCCACATCCGAACGTAGGTTAAAAAAAACGGCAGCAGCCATTTGATAGCTCGATTCACCCCCAGCTCTTGGACATATTCATGGGTATCACTCCATAGATAACGGGTTGGTGTGTGACAATAACTGATATGCAGCGTGTCCGGCCGAGTAATAACACCCTTAGCAAAGGATGCCGTACTGGACAGCACCACATCGTACTCCATTAAATCATAACTTTCGACGGCAGTGGGCATGAACGGAAAAAACCATTGATAATGTTTTACGCCGCCGGGCCAGTGCTGTAAAAACGAAGTCCGAATATCTTTCCCACGGAAGGCGTCATTGGCTGCGGCACGATCATGGACAATAACGTAGGTGGGCGCATCCGGCCAAACTCGATGAAAGGCCTGCAACACTTTTTCCGCCCCCCCGTCTTGGGCCAGATGATCATGTACTAAAGCTATTTTCATAAGGCAGTGCGTTTCTTAAACAGAATAAACGGCGTCTTAAACAAAATATAGAGATCTAACATGATACTCCAATTTTCCATGTAGTAGGTATCTAACCGCACTTCTTCAGAGAATTCCAAGTCGGACCGGCCAGAGATTTGCGCTAAACCGGTCACACCTGGTTTCATGGTGAGAATGGCGCGCTGGTAATCGGCATAACCTTGTACCTCACGCGGTTGATGCGGTCGGGGCCCGACTAAACTCATCGTACCCAGCAACACATTAAAAAACTGTGGAAATTCATCGAGCGAAAAACGTCGAATAATTTTTCCCACGCGGGTGACACGCGGATCATCTTTAATCTTATAGACCGGTCCGGTTTTAATACTCCGTTCCGCAATCAGTTTCTGTTCTAGCGCAAGTGCCTCTGACGTATTCTGAAACTGATCACCGATGCAGTATTCTTTTTTCATCGACCGAAACTTTAAGGTATCAAATTCTCGATCGGCTTCACCCACCCGCCGGTTGCGATAAATCACCGGCCCAGGTGAATCGAGACGCACGGCTAAAGCGGTGAGCAGCATAATCGGGCCAAACACCACAATGGCCAGGCATGATAACGTGACATCCAAGGCCCGTTTAAAAATGCGCCCCCAGCCCTGCAGTGGGGTACGACGCAATTCCACCAATGGAATGCCAGCCACCGGCCGCATCACCACATGCGATACTTGGGTATCAAAAATATCAGCGGC
>DOSP01000020.1 GCA_003512175.1 Candidatus Kerfeldbacteria bacterium | reverse complement strand
AAGTTCCAAGTTTAAGAAAATTTATAAACCCTTCGACACGCTTCCAGTCGTCGCCTAGACCCGTCCTTCGTAGTTTTAACAAAAGTAGAAGACTATGACGGACTTTCGCAGGGCGAACGGTTGGGAAAAATTCTTACAAGTATCAGGTGTTTATAAATTTTTTTAATTTCCTGATTCGACTAAAAATCTCTTTTTAATAAATGCTCCCTACTACGCTTAATTCTACTACGCTAAAGCTTCGAAGAATTTTGAGCTACGAAGGGCAAGCTGCCTTTATAAATGTTTACCATAGCCTTCGTTTCGCAAAAGCGTATCCAGAGCCCACTTTAATATATTTTTCAAAATCTAATGCTTTTCCCTTAGAATCAAATGCTAAATATGAAACCAATTTCCAAGGTGCGTATTTTTTAGTGTGTAATGAACTATGCTGATTGTGCTTTTGTAGTCGATCATTTAAATCGACAGTATAGCCAACATAAGTCTGATCAGGAAAAGACAGAGATCGAATAAGATATACGTAATACATAATAGATTGCTGTTAAAATTGTTTGAGCTGGCCCTACTTCGCATCCTATTTCGCTAAAGCTTCAAAGGATTAGCTACGAAGGGCACCATACTTCGCTTTTAATTGTTACAATTATTTTAAAGTTTTCTTTTCTAACGAAGATGGCCGTGCCATACGAAGCTCCAAAGGAGCGAAGTAGATTCAAGTAGACAAAGTTATAAAAGAGCAAGCGTCGTTTATGGACACAAAAATATCCATTAAACGAACCACATACTATACACCGATTTTTCGCATTTGTCAAGGGGTGAATTGCACTCTATACTGGTAGCAACAATATGCGGATTTTATTGATCAACAAGTTCTTCTACAGGCGTCGTGGGGCCGAAACCTATCTGTTCGATTTGAAAGAGTTATTAGAGCAACACGGGCATACGGTGGCAGTCTTTGCGATGCAGCATCCCAGCAATGAACTGTCACCGTGGAGCCAGTATTTTGTGTCAGAAGTAAAGTATGATTCAAAAAATCTGAAAGCGGCCGGACGGATGTTTTGGAGTAGGGAAGCGCAGAGGCAACTGGAGCAGTTATTAAATGCGTTTCAACCTGATGTAGCGCATATTCAAAATATTTATCATCAGTTGAGTCCGTCAATTTTGGTCACGCTGAAAAAGCGTCATATTCCGATTGTCTTAACCTTACATGATTACAAGTTGATTTGTCCGAATTATGAAATGTATACGGAGAATGCCGTGTGCATGCGCTGTAAAGGTGGACGGTACTACAACGCCGTACTGCATCGCTGCTTAAAAAATTCTCGAGCATTGAGTACTCTGGCTATGTTGGAAATGTATCTGCATAAGACCATGCAGGTCTATGAGAAAAATGTGGATTGTTTCGTGAGTCCATCACAGTTTCTAAAACAGCAGTTAGTGGATTGGAAAGAACATGTTAAAAGAATCGAAGTGATACCTAACTTTATTCAGGCACCATCAATCAATCTCACATTGGGAAAAGATGTATTGTATGCTGGTTCACTCACATCGATAAAGGGTGTCGATTCACTCCTTGACAATTTCAAGAAAAATCGCTACTGTTGCAAGCTACTTTTGGCTGGCAGCGGACCGCTCCAGAGCAAAAGTAGCGATAGCATCACGTTCCTTGGCCAGCTCCCGAAAGAGCAATTAGTCAAGCAATTACAACAGTGCCGAGTGGCAGTTGTGCCGTCACGCCATCACGAAAACTTTCCGTATACGGTGCTGGAAGCCTTTGCCGCTGGAAAACCGGTGATTGGTAGCCGCCGCGGTGGCATACCCGAGTTGGTCCAAGAAAAACAAACCGGTTGGTTATTTGAACCAACGAAACCAGCTAGTCTCACAGCTGCACTCACCCAAGCTTTAGCCGATGATGCACGAATAATCAATTACGGAAAAAATGCCCAGGCTGTGGTGACCAGCCGCTATACCGCAGACACACACTATGAAAAAATTATTGCTCTCTATCAGTCTCTGGCTTAGCTTACCAGGGTTAGCCCTGGCGGTGAATCTGCCCGATGGCTATCCACGGGTGGGCAACTATTTTCTTGATCCAGAAATTTCTGATGCCGAAGCCACCGAATTAGCGCAGTGGGATATTGTGGTGGTTGGTTTTGAAACGCATTATACCAGTCCGAACGCCTTTAAGATTCTGCAAGCCGCGAATCCCGATATTATTATTTTAGCCTATGTCACCAGTGAGGAAGTGCCTGAGAAACATCTCACCGTCACCGATACGGCCAGTCCAGTGTACAAATTGTATAATCAATTGAACAGTCGCGATGATTTATTTTTGAAAAATACCAGTGGAGACTATCTGAACTTTTATCCAGACACACGCCTTATTAACGTCATCACCGAATGGAAAAAGATTTTGCCCAGATTCATGACCAAACAGATTATTCAGGAAGATCCTAAAGATTGGGACGGCATTTTTTATGACAACTGTTTTAACGATATTGCTTGGATTGATGATGAGGTGGATGTGAATCAAGACGGCGAGGCGGATTTTTGGAAAACAGCTGATGCGGAATGGAAATCGGGTATGACCAAGATGATGAAACAAACCCGGCAGCGTAATCCGAACAAAGTGATTATCTGCAACAGCAACGGTGAATTTTATACCTATATTAATGGTCGGTTGATTGAAGCTTTTCCATCCAGCTTCGATGGTGGTTGGACTGGTTCAATGAAACAGTATTTCGATGTACTGCAGACGGCGAAAGACCCCAGCATTGTGATTGTGAATACCGTAGCCAATTCCACGGAAGCCGATAATTATCAGCAGATGCGCTATAATCTGACTTCCACGCTGATGGGCAACGGCTTTGCCAGTTATGATCAATCCGTTGATTCGCATAGCTCACTGTGGTGGTACGATGAATACAGTGTGGCGCTGGGTGATGCCCTGGGTGATCCCTATAACGTCACCAGTAATGCCGGACCAGGGGATGGTTGGAGCAAAGGAGTCTGGCGGAGAAATTTTGAACGGGGGATTGTGCTGGTGAATTCAAGTGATGAAACCAAACGGGTGATTTTGGAGGATGGTTTTGAAAAAATATTGGGAACCCAAGATACGGCGGTGAACAATGGTAACGTTGTTGGCAGTGTTAAAATCGCCGCCCACGATGGCATTATTTTGCAAGGTCGCATTGCCCAAGTGGTGAATGACCCATACATCAATGGCACGTATGCTAAAGTGTTTTCCTCGCGCGGTAAACAACTGCGTAATAGTTTTTTCACCTATAATTCTGCCTACAGCGGCAGTGATGTGGTGGTGGAGATTCCGGAACGAAACCTCACGGTTGTGGCCGATGACACATTTGTGACGATATATCGTAGTGGGGTAGTGCAGACACGGTTTGCACCGTACGGCACTGGTTTTAGTGGCGGGGTGAACATTGCTGTGGAAGGGCGGCGCATTGTCACGGGTACGCAATCCGGCGGGGCGCATGTGCGGATCTATTCGTTATCGGGGAAATTAGTTGATACAGGCTGCTTTCCCTATGGGCCGGCCTTTCGGGGTGGAGTGAATGTAGCGATGGCCGATGTCTTACGTAATAAACCCGGCAAAGAAATTGTGGTTGGGGCCGGTCAAGGCGGTGGGCCACAGGTGATGGTATTGAACAAATCCTGCAAGCCCACTGGTCAGCAGTGGTTTGCTTACGATAGCAATGTACGGACCGGCGTGTGGGTAGCGGCCGGTGATGTGAATAATGATGGTAAAGATGATATAGTGACCATACCGGGTAAAGGTGGTGCCCCAGTGGTGAAGATATTTACCGGCAGAGGTAAACAAATAAAAAAATCCTTCTACGCCTTCTCATCGAGTAATGCCAGCGGTGCTCAAGTGGCTGTGAGTGATATCGATGGAGACGGAGATAACGAATTAATTGCGATGTCATTCGCCATTTTTAATGAATAAGTATGTGGATTAAGCACGTCACAAAAAAAACCGGTCACATTCTTTTTCCATATCTGTGGCATTATTTTACTGATGAGTACAATGATCGGATGCATCATCTGGTAATTGATACGTTGTTGTCCTTTGTGATTTTATTACTGCTCGGAAGTAATATTGTGTTGCTGGGTTGGTGGACTATCTTTTCCATAGAACCAGAAGTTGAAGTCACCATCACTGCGCCAGATGTGGTGATTAGTGGTGAACCAATGGTACTGAATACAGATATAGCGGTGATTAAAAAATCAATCAATGCAGTGGATGTAAAACTAGTCCTGCCCGCCGGGTTTCAAACCAGTGATCCAGTCACCTGGCAGTGGGATCGCTTACCGGTTGGCCGTACGGAAACTATTAGCACCCAAGGGACGATGTCCGGTGATGTGTTTTCTACGTATCGGGCCATTGCGGTGTATACGTATAGCTATTTCGGCCAAGAGTTCTCGGGCTATCGCACTGTAGAATTTAAGCTGGACACGTCAAGTTTGGAGGTGGTGGTGAATACACCGGATCAAATTTTGAATAACGAATCATTTACCTGGACAGTCGACTATTACAATAGCTCGCAATCTGATCGACAGAATGTGTGTATTGTCGTGGATATTCCGGACACCTTTACGGTTGAAACGAGTTCACTACCGATCAAAGATGATGGTAAGGTTGAATTAGATAGTATTCCAGCGCAATCCGGTGGGCAGATTACTATTACCGGGTCATTCAGTAATGCGGTTGGTGAAGGGAAACACGTGATGACGGTGCGTGGGATTGATCAATGCACGGTGACGCCCTATCAACAAGTTGCCTTACAGCAACCGATTGAAGTGTTAACGCCCCGCTTAGCCTTGAGCACCTCTGGCCCGAGTGTCGTCAATGTGGGTGATGCTTTACGCTACACCATTACGCAAACCAACGCCGGTGACACCACGCTGGACAATATCACTACTACCATTACAGCAACCAACGGCGAGAAATTCTATTGGCAAGATGGCAGTTTAGTCCCCGGTGAGCGGCGCGTCAAAACCCTAACTTTAACTATGCCGGCCAACACCAGGCAAAAAAATTTATCGATTGGATACACCGCATCCGCCACAGCCACGATCAGTGACATTGGTGTCACTACGTATACTGCACCGGTCACCTGGGCCAGTAAGTTCAATTCCACCTTAGCTGTCACCCAAGTAGCCAATTACGATTTAGGCTATGGGCCTCATCCCATGCGTGCTTGGGACGTGAGTGCTGTGCGGATTTTCTGGCAAGTCGAAGATTTTACCAATGATCTCACCAATGTGACGTTGCAGACGACCTTACCATCACAAGTCGAATGGACTGGACATTCAGCCGTGACCGAAGGTGGGGCCATGAGTTATGATGCCACCACCCGCACAGTCACTTGGCACACCTCAGCGATTCCCAGTTTTTCCCATGCCCAGGGTGCCAGTTTTGAAGTACGAGTGTTGCCCAACAGTGATCAGGTCGGCAAGACCATCAATCTCACCAACGATTTGCGGTTCACGGCGCGGGACAGTTTTACGGGTACTGTATTGTCTCGCACAGTGGGAGCCTTACGCACTGATCAAGCTATTCAAGCCGAACAATGAACGTCACCGTTATTGTCGTTACGAAAGATCGCCCGGGTGAATTAAGCCGCTGTTTAACCAGCATCCAGGAACAAACGGTCACTGCTCGGTGTATTGTAGTTGATGGATCGACCACAGCACAAGCTATTGTGCAAAAATTTCCTTATCAATATTACCAATCTGCACCGGGCATTACTAAACAACGCAATCTGGCGCGTCAGCATGTACCACTGGACACCGATATCGTGATCTACTGTGATGACGATGTCGTGTTTCCGCCCAATACTATAGAGAAAGTCCTGGCAGCGTTTACCGATGAATCGATCATTGGTGTGACTGGAAGTATTAGTGGTGAACCAACTTTTGGTTTGACTAAAAAAATCATTGGTACAATGACTGGTACCTATACCATAAAACCATATGGCATTTCATTTGGTTTATTTAACATCATTAACCCTGTGCTGAAGAGACAACAAGTGGATTGGTTACCGGGTGCATTTATGTGTTATCGCTGGGCCAAAGTCAAAGCTACCCAATTTGATGAGTGGTTTGCTGGGTATGGGTTAGGTGAGGATTTTGATTTTAGCTATCGGGTGGCCAGAGTAGGTAAGGTAGTAGCGGATCCAACCATTGTGGTTGAGCATCATCACTCCAGCCTGAATCGGGATTGGGAGAAATTTGGCTACATGCGCATCAAAAATCGAGCCTATCTGCGCCGGAAATTTTGGCCAAAACGGCTTGACTATTGGTTAGGCATGTGGTGGGCCAACGGCTGGTTGATCGCCATTAATGCGGTTCGCGGCATTATTTCAAAAAGGTATAGAAACGAATTTATAGGTGAAATAAAGGCAATTTTCAAATAACCGTAGGGGTAATTCATGAATTACCCCTACGGGTTGTGGCGTGTTTTTGTCATAGGTATTGACATTATCATCAGGGTATGATAAGGTTGCGCGTTATGAAAATTACCTTCATTGGACAAAAGGGTATTCCAACGCAAGCTGGCGGTGTGGAACGGCATGTGGAAGAGTTGGCTGTGCGTTTAGCCAAGCGGCCGAATACAGCGGTGGTTGTCTATACTCGTCCGTGGTACACCAGTAAGCAGAAGCAATTCTACAAAGGTGTTCGTTTGGTTAGCTTACCGAGTATCTATAGCAAACATTTAGATGCGATCAGCCATACGCTATTCGCAATTTTTCACGCTGCTCTCATTGAAAAAGCTGATATCATTCATATTCATGCGGTTGGGCCAGCCTTATTGACCTGGGTCGCACGGCTGTTACGTCCGAAAGCCAGAGTGATAGTGACGTTCCATTGTATCGATCGCCAGCATCAAAAATGGGGTAGTTTTGCCAAACTGATGTTATGGGTAGGTGAATGGTCCGCCATGAAGTTTGCCCATGAGGTGATTACCGTATCGCGTACGCTGCAGGATTATGCTTACGAGGTGTATAATCGGATCGTTCAATATATTCCGAATGGCGCCAGTCTGTTGCCAGCAGTTGCACCCAGCATTATTCAACAGCAGTTTGGTTTGCAGAAAGATGGGTACATCTTAATGGTGTCCAGGTTAGTGCGGCACAAAGGTGTGCATCATTTAATTCGCGCCTACCAAGGGTTACACACCGATAAGCCTTTAGTGATTGTGGGCGATGCGGCCTTTACCGATGAATATGTGCGCGAGGTCAAAGCCTTGGCGGATAATAACCCCAAGATTATCTTTACCGGTTTACAAACGGGTAAAGCCTTGCAAGAGTTATTTTCCAACGCCTATTGTTTCGTTTTACCGTCTGAGTCCGAAGGGTTACCGATTGTCTTACTGGAAGCCGGTAGCTACGGCAAGACTCTGATTGCCAGTGATATTCCAGCTAATCGTGAAGTGGTGGATGGTCATGGTATCTTGGTTCCAGTGGGTCGAGTACCTGCTCTACGCAACGCCTTGCAGAATGTGTTAGACAATCCAGTGTTGGCGAAAAACTTAGGCGACAGTGCTCGCGCTTTGATCCAAGCCAACTATCTGTGGGACACCATTGCAGACACAACGGCCATATTGTATCAACAGCAACTCCAGTGCTACACTGGACAGCGTGTCCACCAGCCTGCGCCAGTTCATTAAGTTCTGCCTGGTCGGCGGCCTGAATACGGTCGTCGACTTTGGCGTGTATCTTGCCCTGACTCGCTTAACCGATTGGTTTAACGATTGGTTGGTGGTGGCGGCCATGCTGTCCATGGCCTGCGCTACGGTAAATAGCTATCTATGGAATGCCTTTTGGACGTTTCGCACCAAACGCACCGACCACGGCGTGATGGTTAGCAAATTTTTAGTGGTGTCCGTGTCAGGCTTTATTCTCTATACCTTTTTATTTTCAACGTTCATCCAGTTTGGTTTCGGCGATATCGCTGTAAAAATAGTGCTGGCCGGGTTTTTAGTGGCGTGGAATTTTGTCGGGAATAAGTGGTGGGTGTATACTGTACGGTGATATGGTACAACACGCCATTTTTGATAAAAAAAACGTCTTAGTGATTGGTGGTGCCGGATTTATCGGTTCGCACCTCTGTGATGAATTGGTCAAGCACAACAAGGTGATTTGTGTTGATACCTTCATTACCGGTCGGGTAGAGAACATAGAACATTTACTCGGTAATCCAAACTTCATCTTCATTAAGCATGATGCCAGCACACCACTTGATTTAACGCTGTTTCCGGAGTTAGAAAAGTTTCAAGTGCAATTTCAAGGTGTCCAAGAGGTCTATAATTTAGCGGTGCCCACCAACAAACATGCCTTTGAGCAAAATGTCTTTGCTACATTACTGGCCAATTCCTATGTTGTGCGCAACACCTTAGAAATTGCCCGGCAGTATCAGGCCAAATATCTCCTGGCATCATCTTCCGCAGTGTATGGGGATCCAATTGATGGACAAGATTTGTTCCCAGAGGATTATTGGGGCTTTATTGATCCGATTGGTCAACGCAGTTGTTATAATGAAGGCAAACGTTTCGCCGAAGCCTTTGTGGTGAGTTTTGGCAAGCAATTTGGTGTCGATATCAAAATTGCTCGGTTATTCAATACCTACGGTCCACGCATGGCCCTCAATTCTGGCCGGATGATTCCAGATTTTGTAGTGGCGGCGGCGGAAGGAAAAGATATCACGATTTATGGTGACGGCTCAGAAACCGATACCTACTGTTTTGTGAAAGATGCGGTCGATGGCTTACTCAAGTTAATGAATTATAAAATTGATGGGGCGGTGAATTTAGGCAGTCCAGAACGCTACACTGTGCTCGAAATCGCCAAGAAAATTGTGACGTTGACGGAATCAAAATCCAAAATTCAATTTACAGACGCTATTCCATTCTTGAACAAACCTGGTGTGGCTGATATTCGCAAGGCTAAGCAGCGTTTAGGCTGGTTCCCAGTGATTGGGTTAGACGAAGGGTTGCAGCAAACCGTGGCTGATATGTTAGGCAGCCGGGTCTTGACTTATGCTGCCCATACCCTATAGTACTCGCGATGAATATTAGTGTAATCGGTACGGGTTATGTTGGTTTAGTCACTGGTGCCTGTTTAGCTGAGGTTGGCCATACCGTGACCTGTGTTGATATTAGTCAGGAAAAAATTAGTCGGTTGAACAAGGGGATTATTCCCATATATGAGCCTGGCTTAGAGTCAGTGGTGCATACCAATAGCCAAGCTGGTCGATTACGATTTACGACTGATTTGGCTGAAGCCATCCCAACCAGTGATGTAGCCATCATTGCCGTTGGTACGCCGTCGGCGGCCGATGGCACGGCTGATTTGCAGTATGTGTTTGCGGCCGCGGAAAGCATTGCAAAATTGCTACAGAAGTATACGGTGATCGTGACTAAATCAACTGTTCCAGTGGGCACAGGTAAACAGGTGGAAAAAATTATTCAGCAGCTGTATTCGGGCGATTTTGCCTATGCTTCATGTCCAGAATTTTTACGTGAAGGCTGCGCCGTTGATGACTTTTTTTCACCGGATCGCGTGGTGATTGGTGTACGCACCGATCGAGCCAGTGATGTGATGTTGGATGTATTCAAGGATATTCGTGGCCAAAAAGTGGTGACCACTGTTGAATCGGCGGAGTTAATTAAATATGCCTCGAATGCTTTTCTGGCGACCAAAATTTCCTTTATCAATGAAATCGCTCAAGTGTGTGAGCGCATGCAGGCCGATATTGAAGAAGTCGCTTACGGTGTTGGTCTGGATCACCGCATTGGACCAAAATTTTTGAAAGCCGGTATCGGTTGGGGTGGGTCGTGTTTTCCTAAAGATGTTTCTGCTCTCAACCAAATGGCTGGGGCATCAGGGTATGATTTTCGTTTGTTGAAATCAGTGATTGAAGTGAACCGCAATCAGCGTCGCCATTTTATTGATCGGATAGGCCGGGTCTTGTCTGATGTGAAGGAGCAGCGGATTGCGGTGTTGGGCCTGGCGTTCAAAGATAATACCGATGATATTCGCGAATCAGCCGCCATCGACGTGATTCAGCAGTTAGTTGAGGGCGGTGCGATTGTGACGGCGTTTGATTATCAGGCCACTGAACTGGCTCGCCAAGTGTTGCCCGAGACAGTCGCCTTTGCCGGTGATCCCTACGAAGCCGTACGTGATGCTGTGGCGGTATTAGTGGTGACGGAATGGAAAGAGTTTAAGGAGCTCGACTGGATTAAAATTAAATCGTTGATGGCTGGTACGGCGGTGTTTGATGGGCGCAATTTACTGAAGCCCAAAACGATGCAAGAATTAGGTTTTCAGTACTACTCGATTGGTCGACCAACATCATGAAACTCATTGTCACCATTCCGTGTTATAACGAGGCGGATACGCTGGCAGCGGTCATTCATGAAATTCCACGGCAATTACCCGGTGTAGACAAAGTAGAAGTACTGATTGTGGATGACGGGTCCACTGACCAAACCGTAGCGGTGGCCAGGCAGGCTGGGGCGG
>DOSP01000055.1:8370-8701 GCA_003512175.1 Candidatus Kerfeldbacteria bacterium | reverse complement strand
CAAATTCCAAACAAAATACAAATTCTAATTCGACAAATACTGTAGTGGAACCAATTGTTGCTCAAGATGGTTCCTATACTGTCATGCAATCTACCGATACGTTGGTGATCGGTGAAATTACCACCTACAGTTTTGGTGACACTAATTCGTTGAGCGTGATGCCCGCTGCCATGCAATCGGTCGTCTTGAATGAAACTCCAACTCTGGCAGAAACTGATATCACCGTAGCTGGTCAGGCCGGAAAAAAATTAACCCTCAGTAGTGCCAAAGACGGGTCACCGTTCAGCGTTGTGCAAGTGATCGTCAATGATCAACTGTTCGATTTTCGTGG
>DOSP01000055.1:7996-8300 GCA_003512175.1 Candidatus Kerfeldbacteria bacterium | reverse complement strand
GATCAACTGTTCGATTTTCGTGGCACGGATCTCTTTCTCGATACGTTAGGACAATATATCATATTTAATCAAAGGTAACTGTCGCTATGGACATTAAAAAATATAGTATTCAATGGGGAGGAAAACCGTTAGAAATAGAATTTAATCGTTTTGCTGGACAAGCCAATGGTGCCTGCACGGTACGGTTTGGCGACACGATGATACTCGCCACCGCCGTGATGTCGGATAATAAGCGCGACATTAATTATTTCCCCTTAATGGTGGAATACCGCGAGAGTATGTCTGCGGCCGGAAAAATTTCCGG
>DOSP01000055.1:760-7892 GCA_003512175.1 Candidatus Kerfeldbacteria bacterium | reverse complement strand
CTCACGTTTCATTAAACGTGAAGGTCGTCCATCTGATGAATCGGTTTTATCTGGTCGTATTATTGATCGTTCCATTCGTCCGTTATTTGATGATCGTTTCCGTAACGATATCCAAGTGGTTATTACCGTATTGGCCTATGATAAAGAATCTGATCCCGATGTCGCTGGCCTCATTGGTGTAGCGGCGGCGGTCATGGCTTCAGACATTCCGTTTGCCGGTCCCATTGCCGGTTGTGTGGTCGCCGCCAAAGATGGCCAATTTGTATTGAACCCAACTGCCGACGTGTTAGCCTCTTCCGCTATGAATGTGTTTGTGGCCGGTCGCAATATGGAAGTGGTGATGTTAGAAGCCGATGGTCGGGAAGCACCGGAAGATGTGACGTATCAAGCCATTGAATATGGTTTGCAACAAATTGAACCGGTCATAACATTGTTGAGCAAAATTCAAAGTGAACTGGGCAAGGCAAAATTGCCCGCTCCAATGGTTGAACAGACGACTGAGGGTATTAACGAAGCCAAAGCCCACTATGCGGAAACGCGCGCAACCTTATTTGGGCAAGGCAATAAGCGGGAACGTCATCAGCGTGTGGATCAGGCGCTAGCTGGTTTGAAAGCTAAATTTACGGAAGACCAAGCTGAAGCTGCCGCTAATGCCGTGAAAGAGTTTGATCGGTTATTTGCTGCAGAAATGGTAGAACGGATCTTTGCTGAAGGGAAACGGGTAGATGATCGTGGCTTAGATGATATTCGCCCAATCACGGTTGGGGTTGGTCTTGTCCCGCGCGTGCATGGTTCTGGTGTATTCCAACGTGGTGATACGCAGGTGTTATCCATTACTACCTTAAGTTCGCCAGGCAATGAACAAGTGTTAGATACTATGCGTCGTGATGAGAAGCGGCGCTATTTCCACCATTATAATTTTCCACCATTTTCGGTTGGCGAAGCTTCACCCATGCGTGGCCCAGGCCGCCGAGAAATTGGTCATGGTGCGCTAGCTGAAAAAGCCTTGTTGGCGGTACTCCCTAGCAAAGAGCAGTTTCCGTATACCATTCGGGTCGTGTCTGAAGTATTGTCATCCAATGGTTCATCTTCACAAGGTTCCGCCTGTGGTTCATCGTTGGCATTGATGGATGCTGGCGTGCCCATTAAGGCCCCGGTAGCTGGTATTGCTATGGGCATTGCCTTTAAAGATGCCGGTAAAACGGATTACCGGATTCTGACTGATCTGCAAGATGTGGAAGATTATAATCGATCAATGGATTTCAAAGTCGCCGGTACAAGCGCTGGCATTACGGCCATTCAATTAGATATTAAATTCGATGGTTTAACGCTCCAGATGGTCAAAGATGTTTTTGCCAAAGCCAAAGCCGCTCGGGTGAAGCTGTTAGAACAAATGCAACAAGCTATTGCCGAACCGCGTAAAGAATTATCCCCATATGCTCCACGCATTGAGACGATTCAAATTCAGAAGGATCAAATTGGTGAGCTGATTGGTCCCGGTGGCAAGGTGATTAACGGTATTATTGAACAGACTGGTGTACAGATTGATATTGAAGAAACCGGTTTGGTGTTTGTCACCGCAGTTGATGCGACTGCTATGCAGAAAGCGATGGATTTGATTCGTGGCATTACCAAGCGCATCGAGATTGGTGAAGTCTATACTGGTATGGTCGTGAAAATTGTGGCTGATCGTAATTCTGGAAAAGAAATTGGCGCCATTGTGCAGTTGACGGCCAATCAAGATGGGATGATTCATATCTCACAAGTGGACAACAAACGTATCGACAAAGTATCTGATATCCTCAAGGAAGGTGATAGTGTGAAAGTGAAGGTCATCGACATTGATTTCGATAAGGGTCGTATTTCCCTATCACGCAAAGCCCTATTATAATATCTACCATGGGTAAACTCTTCATTGTTACAGGTCCATCTGGCGCAGGTAAAGATTCAGTGATTAACGCTGTGAAGGAGCGGGGCTTGGCCTTTGGTCAGGTGGTCACCACCAGTACCCGACAGATGCGTCAACATGAAGCTGAGGGGAATCCATACTACTTTGTCAGTCGTGAGCAGTTTGAAAACCTGGTCAAAGACGGCAAAATGGTGGAATGGGCGGAAGTCTACGGCAATCTGTATGGGTGTACTAAACATGAGGTCGATGCCAAATTAGCCCAAAATGAGGTTGTGATTGTGAAGGTTGATCCCCAAGGAGCGCGCTCGTACAAGAAGATGATGCCTGAGGCAAAAAGCATCTTCATCATGCCGCCATCCTACGAATACCTCGAAAAACGGCTGATTAACCGGGAAACAGACACTCCCACCGTCATCAAGCAACGCCTAGCCACCGCTCAGCGTGAGCTGGAAAACCTCTTAGATTGGGACTATTTAGTAGTCAATGAAGAAGGTAAATTGGACGAAGCTGCTGACGAAGTCCTGCAAATCATCAAGAAACAATAATGTTCACATCTCGGTACAAGCTTAGTGTTGCGTTCTGCATCACCTTTGTTTTAGTTGGTTATGTCAGCAGCCAAACAGCCTTGGCCAAAGTACTCACACCGGGTGAACAGTATGGTGGAGATTATGAAATGATATTTATCGATAAAAATAACTTAGTGTTCTTTTATTCAACCATTGATCATTATTTGTTTAGAAATTGGGATGGAAGTCGTACGTGGACTAATGAGACTGGCTGGACCGACGGTTGGTCTGATGCTCAAGTAGTATTTCCTAATACTCATGTCGAAAAACCGTTGCGTTATGCTGATGATGAATACACTTTCATTACGGATGGTGCAACTACGAAGCTGTACTCGCTTTATCCGTCCGCAGAATACGAGCTAACTATTCCATATGAAGTAGATCGAGTTGTTTATGTATATACCTCTACATATACCGCAACGTACATATTGATTGATCACTCCTGTGATCAATCGGTAGCCAGTAGGTGCAAAGAGGTCACTAAAGTTAGTTACCTAACAATAGTGAACAAGCCGGGTACTGATCCCTTGAAAATTAACTTATCAGATCAAATAACCACAACGATGGAATTGGGGGTAGATGCTCGTGATCCTGAAGCCGCTCAACAGTATGATGATACTGATACATTACGTACTTCTTCCGGCACGCAACGGATATATTTTTTGACGCCAACGGACGGTGCTTTCTATGAATGGCAGTATGGAAAAAATGATAAAACCATTAATCAAATTGATCGGCTTCAGCGAGTCATCGGCAGTCGACCATTTTCTTTAGTTGATCGAACAGGTGATCTGCTCGTGCGCGTAGGAGCCAGTTATAAGTTGATCGATTTGGCCACGCAGCCTCGTCGACACCATGCGTTTACGTTAACGCATACATTCCGTACCAAATCACTCCACGCTACCTGGGATCAACTTTATTATTATTGGCCAGTCACCGTTGCACCTCATCGAGTAAAAGTGGCTGTGGCCAACTTCTCTGATGACCCAGTACTGGCCTCATTTGCCGGACGTTTTGATAAACCAATTCAGCTGATAGAACTGGACGATACATATGATGAGGATCATACGGCGCTACTGTATGATACGGCTGCACAGCAATTACGTTTGTACAGGCGGAATGATACTGATGTAACCGATATGGCACCCTGGTTAGAACTTGATCACGTTGATTTTCAATGCCCCTATATCTGTTCAGCTCAGGCGATTATGCAGGCCGCTCTTGGTAGTAAACAATCACAGGCCGTACTTATTACGTGGTTAGACGATCAAGGACAACTCTGGGGAAACGTGTGGAATACTACTTGGGGAAAAAAGGTGCAGTTGAGTCCGGAAGGATCCGTGGTTACCACACTGCCGACCATGTGGCGAGTGAACTATGATGAAGATATTGTTCTGGTATGGAGTGATAATGCCAACGCGGTCTATAGCACTATATGGCAGCATCAGGATGGATGGTTACTACATGGCCAAGACACAGCTGTGTTAGATCAGGCAGATGAATATATCCCATTAGTTTCAACGACCTACTATTACGATGACTTTAGAAGTCGTCAAAAGTTGAATCATTACGTTATTGGAGAGTCTGATGGGACAATATCGGCTTACTACGTGACCCCTGATGAAAAATCTTTACAGGCATCATATACAAATTCTGACCTAATCTCAGCCAATAAAGTGAATCGGATAAACCTCTATTTGATGGCTTTTCGTAATGCCAACGGCGAACTACAACTGGAAAATCTAGCAGATAAGTTTACCGAGGATTTTTAGCTTATCCACAGGTTTCTGCACATGTGTGCATAACTTGTGTGATAATAGTGTATTCTAAATTCTATCCTAACATTAGCACTTTTTTACCGGAGGAATTGACCCAGCCGGGGATTTCGTGCTATACTGCAACCGTATAGTAGAGTACTTTGACACTCTAATAGCGCGCCGTCCCTACTGAACACATTCGGGCATCTAGGGGAATGGACTGTTTCGAACCAGGTTTTCGGAATAGTGATTTCTCTGGTATGCACAATGGGCTACCAAAATAAAAATAAAAAGGTATTTCGCCAGCTCCACTAATGCTTCTGCTTGCAGAGGCGCCGGAGGCAGCGACATGCTAGAGAAGTCCCAATTTATTGGGAGCAAACCTACTTAGCCCACACGTAGGTACGGCACACTCATAATACCGGACTTGAGGAAATCCTTTGCCTGATCTTCTAGAGGGAGATTAGACAAGGTTACCAAGTTTGGTCCTAGGGGTGTCCGTACTCATATAATTTGCGACCCGATGGGTTGCAGCTGAGGGGGACACCCCTAAATTTTTTACACACAACTATGTTAGGCGAAGAACAGAAACATATTCCAGAAGAACAACCCAAAGACGCTGGCGCCGATGCCCGCGCTAATGATATTATTGATGCATTGGTGCAAACCAAGGCTTGGCAAGACAGCGAACGCAAAGCCGACGCTGAAGCTGAGCATTTAGAAGGCAGCAAAGATTAAATGTTTATGGATCAAGCACAATTAGCGGAGTTTCGTTCACTGATCGAACAGCGCATTAAAGAATTGCGAGAGGAATTAGGCATGGTGGCAAACCCAGATGTGGGTGATCATGTACCCGGCGAGTATGCTGCCAAGTTCGAAAATTTTGGTGATGAGAATTCCCTCGAACCAGATTCAGATTCTCCAGACGAAGTAGAAAACTACGAAGTGAATTTAGCCGTGACCGGTGAATTAGCCCCGGAATTACAACGGTATCAAGCCGCTCTGCAACGCATCGAAAATGGAACCTACGGTAAAGATGTGCAGACGGGAGCAGACATCCCGCTCGAGCGCTTACGTGCCAATCCAGCCGCCGAGACGGCACTATGAAGCAGCGTTCCATGTGGTGGATCGTGCCTCCCATTATTGCGGCTGCGTTGTTGCTGCTGGATCGGTGGAGTAAGTTTTTTTTCTTCGGTAACCCAAAGTTCTATTCCGTAGTGCCGGGCTGGTTTTGGTTCAAGTTTCAACTGAACGCGGATATGGCCTTAAGCTTGCCGTTGTTCCCCTTACTGTATTACAGTGTGGTAGGCATTGTCCTCGGTATTCTAGTAGTGAAGGGCGTCCAACGGTGGCAGCAACAAAAACGAGTTGAGTTCACCTGTATTCTGCTGATTCTAGTGGGTGCGTTCAGTAATTTAGCTGATCGCTACTATTATGGTGGGGTGATCGATTTTGTCGGTGGGCGATTAGGCCATGTGTTTAATGTGGCTGATACCATGATTGTCGTCAGTGTATTAGTATGGATGTTTATTTTATGGAGACATGATCGCAAGAAAGCAATTCAAACGCACAGTTGAGAATTTCACCTGTGAACGCTGCGGCACCAAGGTGATTGGTACTGGTTATACGAATCACTGTACACAATGTTTTACTTCGAAACATGTCGATGACTATCCCGGAGATCGAGCCGCCGACTGTGGTGGTTTGATGCCGCCAGTGCATATTTCGTTTGAAAATAAACAATGGGTGATTATGCAACAATGTGAACGCTGTGGTGTGCGTCGGCGTAATCGAGTGCAACCGAATGACGATATGGAGCAGCTCACCCTGGTGATGAAGCGGGTAAACGAGTTGCCGGTGGAATAACACCTATCCCCCGACCCCTTTCCTATTCAGGAAAGGGGAGAGTTGATTCTTTTTTCTATAATCTTCAACCCTTCCTGAATAGGAAGGGTGTCCCGAGCTTATCGAGGGACGGGTAGGTGTTGATTTGACAAGTACAGTAGCATCAGGCAAAGGTTGGGTATGTTCGCTTCCATACCATCCGCCTGTGTGCACGGGCTAGATTCTATGCTCGTCGATATTCAAGTCGACGTTTCGACTGGTTTTCCTAGTTATACTATTGTTGGCTTGCCCGATACTGCCATTCAAGAGGCCAAAGAACGGGTGCGTTCGGCCATGAAACAAGCCGGTATTACCTTTCCCGATACGCGCATTACCGTGCATTTAGCGCCGGGTGATCGCCGTAAAGAAGGCGCTGGTTTCGATTTGCCTATGGCTGTGGCCATTGCCATTGCCAATCGATCCATTGAACCAAAACTGACCTTGCCGCTCTGTATTGGTGAGCTATCCCTTGATGGCACGGTACTGCCTGTCAGTGGTGTGTTGTCGATTGTGATGTTTGCTAAACAATTAGGCTATGAGGCTGTGATTGTGCCGGTCGGCAATGCCAAAGAGGCTGCCTTAGTACCAGGGATCACCATTTACCCCGCTACCACATTACAAAGCGTATTTGATCATGTCACTCAAGTTCACATCTTGCCGGTACAACCACATGCTATACCACCAGCCGCTGCTGCATCCGCCATCGATGAGCTAGCTGCCATCAAGGGACATCGAGTAATTAAGAGAGCTTTAGCCGTGGCTGCGGCTGGACGTCATAATACCTTACTGTATGGCCCACCCGGGTCAGGGAAAACCATTTTGGCGAAAGCGGTGCGGGGGTTGTTATCTCCCCTGACGTCGGATGAAATCGTAGAAGTAACCCGCTTATACAGTGTAGCTGGGTTGTTGACGGAAGCCGAGCCGTATGTGACACGGCGTCCATTCCGCCAACCCCACCACACGGCATCAGTCGCCTCTATTGTGGGTGGTGGTCGCATTCCCCGCCCCGGGGAAGT
>DOSP01000055.1:0-680 GCA_003512175.1 Candidatus Kerfeldbacteria bacterium | reverse complement strand
CCCGCCCCGGGGAAATATCGCTGGCTCATCGTGGTGTGCTGTTCTTTGATGAATTGCCGGAGTTTCCGCGAGCGGTGCTGGAAGCCTTACGGCAACCACTGGAAGATCAACAAGTGACGGTGGCTCGGGTGGAACAAGCCGTGACGTATCCGGCGGCACCGTTGTTTATTGGCAGTTTGAATCCTTGCCCGTGCGGCTACTATGGTGATCCAGAACGCGATTGCCAGTGTACTCCCTTACAAATTCAAAAGTATCATAAAAAATTATCCGGTCCGTTACTGGATCGCATGGATATTCTGTGTTACGTACCGCGACTCGAATTCGATACCCTCACCCAGCGGGATAGTGATACGGATTTAGTCAGTGATTTATCCGAGCGAGTGCAACACGCCTTACAGCGCCAACGACAACGGTTTCGCCATACCCCCATTTGGTGTAATGGCATGATTCCGCACGCGGTCATGGATAAAAATTGCCCGATCGCAGAAGAATCGTTAGAACTGTTACGCCAAGCCATGCGCGTTATGCAGCTCTCGCCCAGAAGTTATCACCGCATTGTGCGGCTGGCCCGGACGATTGCTGATTTAGGCGACAGTGCCAATATTACTCACCTGCATGTGAGCGAGGCTTTGCAGTATCGCCGGCCGATACAACCACTACACACTCACCCTTCAGCGTCG
>DOSP01000027.1 GCA_003512175.1 Candidatus Kerfeldbacteria bacterium | reverse complement strand
GGCATCATTGAAAACTATTACGATATCAAGGCGGCCCTGGCCAACAAAGGCCATACCTTTTATTCAGCCACCGATACCGAAGCACTGGTTCATCTGATTGAAGAACATCACAAAACCGAATCATTTGAAGACGCCTTTATTCACGCTCTCAATGATGTGGTGGGTACGTACGGTGTGGTGGCTATTTCCAGCAAAGAGCCTAACAAAATCATGGCGGCGCGGTTAGGCAGTCCGATGATTTTAGGCATTGTCGGCGAAGGTGAATATATTGTGGCGTCAGATGTGGCGGCTATCATGAAGCATACCCGCGAGGTGATTTACTTGAATGACGGTGAAGTCTGTATGCTGACAGACACAGGCTATGAGATTAAAGATCTCAAGGCGCAAGCGGTGAAATATAAAATTGAACAGGTGGATTGGGATATCAGCCAAGCCCAAAAGCAAGGCTATAAGCATTTCATGTTGAAAGAAATTCATGAGCAATCTCATACCATCATGAATGCCCTGCGTGGTCGACTTAAACAAGAAGAAGGCTTAGCGCACATGCGTGGCTTTATTGAACAAGCCGATCGCTTAAAAGAAGCCAAGCGAGTGATTATTGTCGCCATGGGTACCGCCCTGTATGCCGGCCAAGTGGGCGAGTATATGATTGAAGAGTACGCCGGTATTCCGGTAGAAGTAGAATCGGCGGCAGAGTTTCGCTACCGCAAACCGGTGATTGATGCGACAACCGTCGTGATCGCCATTAGCCAAAGTGGTGAGACGGCAGATCTGATTGCGGCAGTGCGCGAAGCCAAGTTAAAAGGAGCCTTAGTTATTGGATTAGTGAACGTGGTGGGTAGTACCATCGCTCGAGAAGTCGATGCTGGTGCCTATTGTCACGCTGGTCCAGAAATCGGTGTCGCTTCCACCAAGGCGTTTATGGCGCAGCTGACCATGCTGGCTCTAGTCACATTATTCTTAGGGAGGCAACGCGGTATGAGTGTGGTGATGGGGCAACGTATTGCCAAAGAATTGTTAGAGTTGCCTGAAAAAGTAAAAACTATTTTTGCGCAAGAGCAACACATTGCTACTCTGGCCAAGAACTATAGTGCCTACCATGATTTCTTTTTCTTGGGTAGGAAATATAATTATCCAATTGCGTACGAAGGCGCCCTCAAATTGAAAGAAATTTCATATCTCCATGCCGAAGGCTATGGGGCGGGCGATTTAAAACATGGTCCGATTGCGTTGATTGAAGAAAATTTTCCGTCCATTATTATCGCTCCACAAGATAGCGTGTATGAGAAAGTAGTCAGTAACCTGCAAGAAGTGAAAGCGAGAAGTGGACGAGTCCTAGCCATAACTACCGAGGGTGATACTAGGGTATCAGAGATAGCTGATGATGTGGTGTATATTCCGAAAACGTTAGAGATGCTCACCCCATTATTAGCCATCGTACCGCTACAATTATTTGCCTACTATATAGCAGATACCCTAGGCCGCGACATTGATCAACCGCGCAATCTTGCCAAATCAGTCACGGTAGAGTAAAGGTTGGGCGTGTACCAATTTCATCGTTCCCACATCGCTTTTTTCTCGTGGCTCGCCTTTCTGGCTGGCGTAGCCCACATACCGCTTTTACTGCTGTATCTGGGGTGTTGTCTAGTGGCCGCCGCAATCCATTCTTGGCAAAAATGGCTGCTCTTACCCTGGTTCATGGGCTGCGGTTTGGTTGGTCTATGGCGCTACGATCAGTACACTGTTCCTACTCATTTCAAAGAGGGACAGCAAATCAATCAGTGGGGTACTGTAGTACAACCACCCGTCTTACATGACGGAGATCAGAGATTGGTTGTGGAAATTTATGATAGTCGTATTCAAGTTGATACGGTAACGTATCCAGCTTACCGCTATGGTGATGTCGTCCAACTACGTTGTCGCATCCGTTTGCCCGAACCAATCGAAGATTTTCAATATGATAAATACTTAGCGCGGTACCATATTGCCGCCCTCTGTGCCGACAGTCAGGTCACCGTTCTGTCCCACACCGATAATTGGTTGAGTCGCATCTATCAATTCAGAACTAGCCTGCGGCAACGCGTGGAAGGGCTATGGCCGGAACCAGTCGCCAGCCTGATGTTGGGTGTCTTAATTGGTGAACAAGATACCATTCCAGAATCAATTTATGATGCGTTTCGTCGCGCCGGTACGGTACACATTTTAGTGGTGTCTGGCATGCACGTCTTGATCATCATTCAATTATTGACCACCGTGACGAAGTGGTTACCACGGTTCTATCAAACGATGATCATTCTTATCTTACTTGCTGGATTTTGCGTGCTCACCGGATTATCTGCCACAGTTATTCGAGCCACGCTGATGGGATCAGTACCATTACTAGGCCGCTTGGTTGGTCGGCCAAGTAGCATTTATCTGGCACTCACTTGGGCGGCGGGCATCATGACGGTCGTGAATCCGTATATCTTGGTGCACGATGTTGGCTTTCAGTTATCTTTTTTGGCTACACTCGGTTTGGTGTACGCTACGCCATGGGTAAAGCCTTTTACTCGATGGCTACCACAGCAATTGTTGATTCGTGAAACGGTCACTACCAGTTTGGCTGCCATGCTCACTACCGCCCCTTGGATTGCCTACATCTTTGGCACCTGGTCGAATGTGGCCGTATTGGCGAATATCGTTGTCGTACCTATCTCCAATCTTATGTTGTTAGCCGGCGCTGTATTAGTCGTATTACCAATACAGACATTAGCCACAATGCTAGGTTCAATCGTTGCTCTAATGATTCAGTACGTTGAGTGGTGTGCCAACTTACCCTATGCCTATGTCAGCCTTTGGTAAGCTAGCCTGGTTGCTGTGTGCTGGCGGCTTCGTAGCGGCCTGGTATTATCAGGCTCAGCCCGGACAAACCCAAGCAGCCTTCATGGCTTTTTTGGACGTTGGCCAAGGCGATGCTACGTATATTCGCACCAGTACTGGATCAGATATCTTCATTGATGGCGGACCTGACCGAACTATTCTTGAGCGGGCACCAGAAGTGATGCAGCCATTCGACACGACGATTGAAACCTTAATTCTGACTCATCCGGATGCTGATCACATTACAGGTATGGTGGAATTAGTGAAACGGTACGATGTGCAGCAAATTGTGACTACTGCCTTGCCGGCCACAAAACCGCTGCATATTGAATTATTGGGACTGATTAAGCAGAAGCAGATTCAACACGTGATTGTATCGGCCGGTGATCACCTCCAATTCGACTCAACCACCACTTGCACTGTACTGTATCCATCCGGGACCATTCAGGAATTGTCCCAACTTGAAACAAACGATACATCATTAATTTTAGAATGTCAGTTTAATGCATTATCCATACTGTTCACCGGAGATATTAGTAGTCAGGTTGAACAAAATTTAGTAGGGGCAATTCATGAA
>DOSP01000067.1 GCA_003512175.1 Candidatus Kerfeldbacteria bacterium | reverse complement strand
TGTGCAGTGGAGAATCTCACTATATCGTTAGCCACAGCCAAAGCGGTCCAGGCCGCTGGCGCCATTATTCAACGTGGCGGTGCTTTCAAACCACGTACTTCGCCATATTCTTTTCAGGGGCTAGGTGAGGAGGGTCTGTTCGTGCTGCGTGAAGTGAAAAAACAAACCGGCTTACCAATTATTACCGAAATTCTTGACCCACGCCACATTGATTTGGTGGCTGAACATGCTGATATCCTGCAAGTCGGCACACGCAACATGCAAAATTTTGAACTACTGCGTGAACTCGGTCATGTCAAAAAACCGGTATTACTTAAGCGCGGGATGTCGGCCACTATTGAAGAATTCTTGATGTCGGCCGAATACATTCTGGCCAGTGGGAATGCTAACGTAATCCTGTGTGAACGGGGGATTCGCACCTATGAAACAGCAACCCGAAACACCTTAGACATTTCTGCAATTCCCGTGCTCAAGAAAATGACACATCTACCCGTGATTGTCGATCCATCCCATGCGGCCGGAAAGCGTGATTACGTGGCAGCGTTGGCCAAAGCCGCTATTGCCGCTGGTGCCGATGGTTTATTGTTGGATGTACATCCAGAACCACCGAAATCGTTGGTTGATTCTGATCAAGCCTTACCATTTGATCAATTCACTGACTTAATGAAGGATATCCGTAAAATTGCGGAAGCGGTGGGCCGAACATTATAAATCATTGGTCTAGCTATGTTTTACCGTAAGTTCGTTCAACCCATTACCTACCAATCACCACTTGAGCTGTTTCAAAGTTACAGTGATACAGTGCCAGGTGTGTTATTTGAATCGGTTGATGTGGCACCGATTTACGGTCGCAAGAGTCTGTTTATCATTGATCCTGTTGCGGAATTGGTCGGACATGACGGCACCATGACGATCACAAGCTTACGACCGGAAGGAGAAATCATCAAGCACCAAATGCCAAGCTCCAAATCCCAAACAAATTCTAAGTTCCAATTAAGAGATGTATTTCATCACATCAAAACTGATGATCCATACTTTGGTTTGTATGGGATGTTTAGCTACGATTTTGTTCGGCAGTTTGAAGTGCTGCCGGATCAGCATCCACACTTGGACGTGCCAGATTTTCATTTATACATTCCCGACTTGATCTTTGTCTATGATCATCTGAAAGAGACAGCAGCATTACACTACTATCAGATGACAGATCAAACCATTGCCGAGCGATTAGCTAGTTTGCCTGTGCAACCGCAGTCGTTGCAATTTTCGGTTGGTGCATTGCAACCGAACATGCCGGAAGCAGATTATTTGGCCGCCATTGCCAAAGCCAAACAACATATGGCGATTGGTGATATTTTTGAAATAGTCTTATCCCGAAAATTTTCGGGCAGTTTTAATGGTTCGGCGCTGGGATTGTATGAGCAATATAGAGAGGCGAATCCATCACCATATATGTTTTTTATACGAACGCCACAGCGAACAGTATTAGGTGCTTCACCGGAAATGTTTGTGCGTGTTGAGAATAATGTGGTTATGACCCGGCCGATTTCTGGTACGGCGGTACGTAGTCAAGATGCAGTGACCGATTACGAACACATGTTGCAGTTACTGAATAGTCCCAAAGAAAAAAGTGAGCTGGATATGTTAATTGATTTGGCGCGTAATGATGTGGCTCGGGTGTGTAGGCCGGGTGTCCAAGTGACGGATTATCGTTATGTCGAAAAATATTCCAAAGTGATGCATACCATTGCTCAAGTCACAGGGCAATTAGACACTGAACAGTACATTGCCTTTGATGCCCTAGTGGCGTGTTTGAATGCCGGTACCTTAACCGGTGCGCCAAAAATTCGGGCGATGGAACTGATTGAAGAATTAGAACCAGAGCGGCGTGGTTTGTATGGTGGCTGTATTGGGTATATAACGTTCAATAATGAACTGAATACCGGTATTACCATTCGATCAGCCATGATTGAACAGGGGAAGGTGACTACCCAAGCTGGCGCTTCGATTCTGTTTGATTCTACGCCAGCAGCCGAATTGCAAGAAACCAACCACAAAGCGGCTGCCTTGTTGGGCATATTGGAAAAACAACGCCTATGAAGAAGCGAATTGTCCTGATTGATAACTTTGATTCCTTCACCTATAACCTGGTGGATTATTTTCGGCAGTTAGATGCAACGGTGACGGTGCTACGTAACACGGCAGCGGTAGGAAAAGTGAAACAAGCCAAACCAGACTTGATGGTCTATTCACCTGGGCCGGGTAATCCCAAACAATCCGGGCATCTGTTGGAGTATATCCACACATTTTCTGGATCTATTCCACAGTTTGGAGTGTGTTTGGGCTTACAAGCCATGATCGAAGCATTTGGCGGCAGCTTACGGGTGTTACAGTATCCCATGCACGGGAAAGCTTCGCTTATTCACCATGATGGCCAAACTATTTTTCAGGGTTTGCCTAATCCGCTGACCGTGGGACGGTATCATTCGTTGGCCGCTGACCTGGTGCCGGCGGAGTTTATTGTATCTGCGCGCAGTTTAGACGATGATCAAGTGATGGCCATTCGTCATGTCACTCTGCCAATTGAAGCCGTTCAGTTTCATCCTGAATCAATCCTCACGGCTAAAGATCAACTCGGTTTACAGCTGATTCGTAATGTCTTGGAGATGTTATGAATACACTGAGCGCATTATTGGATGGTCAGTTGAGTTTTGACGATGCCAAAGCCTACATCTTGGAATTGTCGAATCAACCAGTGACTGTAGAGTTGTTGTTGGCATTGACCACCGAGTTGCGTAGTCGCATGATCCGAATTGATTTGGGTAAACCAGTCTTAGATACTTGTGGTACTGGCGGTGACGGGCAGAAGACCTTTAATATTTCCACAGCTGTGGCCTTGAAATGTGCCGAGCTTGGTATTGGTGTCGCCAAACATGGTAATGTCGCTGCTACATCAGTTTCGGGTAGTGCCGATGTGTTACAACAGTTGGGCATCCCAATTGATTTAACTGGTCAGGCGGCTGTCGACTATTTTAAGGCGCATAATTTTATTTTTCTTTTTGCTAAATTGTATCACCCGGCCATGAAACAGGTTGCGCCCATTCGCCAAGCCCTGGGTGTGCGGACCATTTTCAATATTTTAGGGCCATTGTGCAATCCTGCCGGGGCCGAATACCAAATGGTGGGTGTGGCTGAAGAAGCATTAGCCGAACCAATGGGCCAAGTATTAATTGAGCTTGGTTCCAAGCATGTGGTGATTGTTCATAGCGAGGATGGTTTAGATGAAGTCAGTATCGCCGCGCCAACCCATGTGTACGATTTTCGTCCCAGTTCGATGAAACGGTTTACTATTTCTCCCAAAACATGTTATCCGCTCTCTGCCATTCAAGCCAATTCTGTTGCCGAAAGTGCTCAACTGATTACGCAACCAACACCGGCCGCTCAAGCTGCCATCGACATGAATGTTCGATTGGCCATGTATGCGGCTGATCATAAATACGATTATGATTTCCTTGATAGCTGAATATAAACGAGCTTCACCCAGTCAAGGGGATATTAATTTGGATATTTCTGTGGAAGAGGCTGTTCAAAAATATCAGGCCATGGGGGCGCAGATGTTATCCATATTGACTAATGAGCGTTTGTTTAAGGGTAGTCTAGATTTCATTAGACGTGCTAAGGCAGTATCTACTTTGCCCGTGTTACGAAAAGATTTTATCACCGAAGCAACTCAAATAGTTGAGAGCAAGACGTTTGGTGCAGATGTGATTTTATTGATCGTTGCTGAACTGTCAGCGCAACAATTAACTGAATTAAATACGTTAGCCTTACAGTTGGGTTTGCACACATTGGTTGAAGCACATACGAGAGCAGAATTGGAACAAGCTATAGCTTGTCAACCTACAATGGTTGGGATCAATAGTCGTAATTTACAAACATTGGAAATTGATACTCGCATTTTTGCTGAATTGTCACCCAGTGTTCCGGATGATGTTTTTCTTGTAGCTGAATCTGGTTTACGTCTGGCAGATTTACCTATGCTAGAGACATTAGGATTTGATGCAGCCTTAATTGGTACCAGTTTGATGAAATCCTTATGAAACTGAAAGTGTGTGGCATTACCAACGAGGCGGATGCGTTAGCGGCTGCTCAAGCCGGGGTAGATTATCTTGGCTATGTGATTAATTATACAGTCAGTCCTCGATTTATTGCTCCCGCTACGGCTACCCACATTGTGCAGCGAGTGAAACATCTCTATCCTACGGTAAAGCATGTGGCAGTGTTAGTATCGCCGACTACATTATTTCTGAATGAATTAGCTGGTCTGCCGTTTGATCTCTTTCAAGTGTATGGTGATGTTCCTCAAACGTCTGTACCCATCTGGAAAAGCGTTATTGTACGCGATGAACAAGATATCGTTTTAATACAGAACACGTCAGATCAGGTAGCGGCCATACACTGTGATGCCGGTTTCGGTAGTGGTCAAACAATACCTCACGATATACTACGTCAGCTTAAAGTAAAAAAACCATTAGTCATTGCTGGAGGAATTACTATTAATAACGTAAAGGAGATTATTGATTTGTGTCATCCAGCCGTGGTGGATGTAAATAGCGGGGTAGAGACAGTGCCCGGTAAGAAAGATATTAAAAAAATCTATGCATTACGACAACTTATTTTTTAAAACTAGTATCGAACCTGATCCGCAAGGTCATTTTGGCGTGTTTGGTGGTCAATATGTTCCGGAGTTATTAATTCCGGCATTGCAGGAATTAACGGTAGCCTACGAGCAGGCCAAAGCGGATCCCAGTTTCAAAACTGAGTTAGTCGATTTATTGCAAAACTATGTAGGCCGTCCATCACCACTCTACTTTGCTGAGCAGTTAACCAAGCAATTAGGTGGGGCACAAATTTATCTCAAGAATGAGGGTTTAAACCACACCGGTGCTCACAAGATTAACCATTGTGTTGGGCAAGCGATCTTGGCTAAACGAATGGGCAAGAAACGCCTCATTGCCGAAACCGGTGCCGGGCAACATGGTGTGGCTACAGCCACGGTAGCGGCTAAGTTTGGTATGCAGTGCACGGTACACATGGGTAAAATCGACATGGAACGGCAAGCACCGAATGTATTCTGGATGAAGTTATTGGGGGCAGAAGTAGTTCCAGTGACCACCGGCAGTCAAACATTGAAAGATGCTGTCACCAGCGCCCTGCAAGATTGGATGGGGGATCCACAGGATAGTTATTATCTGTTAGGTTCGGCGTTGGGACCACATCCCTATCCTATGATAGTGCGCGATTTTCAGAGTGTGATCGGTTTAGAAGTTAAGCAGCAACTGCCGCAGTTACCAGACGTGTTGATTGCTTGTGTGGGAGGAGGGAGTAATTCAATTGGTTTGTTTAACGCATTTATTGATGAGCCAACGGTGCGCTTAATTGGTGTAGAAGCAGCCGGTGCGACCCGCTTACAACAGCAACCAGATCTGGGTGTGATTGATGGCTACAAATCTTTCTTTTTGCAAGATGCCGACGGTAATGTGCAAGATACCCACAGCATTGCCGCTGGCTTAGATTATCCCGGTATCGGACCAGAACACGCCCAACTCTTTTCCCAAAAACGAGTTGAATACGTATCGATCACAGATGAAGAAGCGTTACGAGCAGTAAAAAAACTGGCCACAACAGAGGGCATTATTCCCGCACTCGAATCGGCTCATGCTGTAGCGTATGCGTTAAAACTAGCACCGAAGTTAGATCAGCATAAAACAATAGTTGTGAATATATCGGGTAGAGGGGATAAGGATTATTTCATACTACGAGAACAATTATGAAACTCATGACCCATGTTGTTATAGGTTATCCATCACTGGAACACACCTACGATCGAGTGAAGCGTATGGTGGAGGCGGGCGTAGATATGATTGAATTACAGATTCCGTTTTCAGATCCATTAGCGGATGGTCCAGCTATTACCGCCGCTAACCAGCAGGCGCTCAAGCAGGGCGTCACGGTGGATCATTGCATTCAATTCATCAATCAAGTCACTCAAGAATTCGCTCTACCATTTATTGTGATCGGTTATTACAATACCTTGCTACACCACGATATCAATGCCTTCAAATCGGCTGCGGCCATTACGTTTCCTGATATACCTGTCACCGAAGAACCCTATGAGCATTATCTTAAGCAAGCTCATCAGGTAGGTCTGAAAGTGATTCAACTCGTTTCACCAGCCACCACACCGGAACGTTTACAACAGATTGCTCACGTAGCGGAATATTATGTGTATTGTGTAGCCAGGTACGGAATTACCGGAGAAGGGGAAAATTATCAATATCTGAAAGACTATATTTTAAATGTGAAAAAATTTATTTCATTGCCTTTAGCTGTGGGTTTTGGTATTCGATCGCCGGAACAACTTCAGGTTTTGGATGGTCTAGCCGATATTGCCGTTGTCGGTAGCGCTTTATTGCCGTATGATGGAGAAGATCTTACTCGTCAATTGACTGCGTTATGCGCTATCCCAAATCATCAGTAGTCATATGTGATGCCAACCTATTACCGCAGGTGAAACGGTTATTTAAAGACTTTCCTATTATTGTGTTACCCAGTGGTGAGCAACACAAACGTTTAAGCACGGTAGAATGGACCTGTAACGAATTGATTAAACTTGGCGCTGATCGACAAACGGTGTTAATTGGGGTTGGTGGCGGAATCGTCGGCGATATGGTTGGGCTGATTGCTAACTTGTTCATGAGAGGTATCCAATTTTATTTGTTGCCAACTACATTACTGGCGATGGTCGATTCCAGCATTGGTGGAAAAACGGGAGTAGATTTACCTGGCGGCAAGAATTTAGTTGGAACGTTCTATCCACCAGCTGCCGTCGTGGTCAATCTCACCTTTTTGAAAACCTTACCGGCCGTTGAATTTAGTAATGGGATGGCTGAAGTCATCAAACATGGAATACTGGATAAAACATTATTTAATTGGCTGGAAAAGAATACCAAGCAAATAAAGCTACGCAACAGTACAGTGTTGGCAAAAATGATCCGAATGAATGTGGCAATTAAAACGGCTATTGTGAAGAAAGATGAACGTGAACAGCAGCAACGGATGTTACTCAACTTAGGGCACACGTTTGGGCATGCCTTTGAATTGCTTAGTGATTACACTCTGCCACATGGTCAGGCGGTGGCGATTGGCTTGGCCTATGCTACGGCGTATAGTCAGATGCCAGAACGGAATCGGGTCTTAGCGTTACTCACTGAATTCGGTTTGCCGACTAGTTTGGTCAAACCATTTTCTCCACAGGCTATTGTCCGTACGATGTTGGCGGATAAAAAACATCGGGGTCACACGATTACACTCATCACTCCACAACGGTTAGGTCATGTTCACATTCACCAAAATCTTCCTATTCGGCAAGTAGAACAGTTCATTCGGCGGTATCATGAAGCCAATTAAATATTCAATCAGTGTTCCGGGGTCAAAATCGCTCATGAACCGGGCGCTGCTGTGCGCTGCCTTAGCATCGGGTAAATCTACCATTCATAATGTCGTCTATTGTGATGACACGAATTATATGATCTCGGCACTGCAACACTTGGGTGTCCGGATCAAGCAAAATAAAAATTCCGTAGTTGTCTATGGAAAAAAAGGAACGTTATATAGTAGCAAAAAAATTTACATTGGTAATGCTGGTACAGTGCGGCGGTTTTTGGCACCATATGCGAATTTGAGAGGTAACCAGAGGATGTCTCAACGACCAATCACAGACTTAGAGAATGCTGTCGCTAAGCTTAAAACCAACAGTGTCATAAAAATTACTGGAGCAGTAAGTAGTCAGTTTATTTCTGCTTTGTTACTGTTTGCTCCAACACTTGAAAAAAAAGTCACTATCAAGGTGACTGGAAAGCTTGTTTCAGCTCCGTATGTTCAGATGACGGTACAAGTGATGAAACAGTTCGGTATTAAAGTTATTATTCATGGATCTTCATTCATCATTTATCCTCAAACATATAAACCCTGTCGCTACACCGTAGAAGGCGATGTCAGCAGTGCAACCTATTGGTGGGCGTTGGCGGCTATAACTGGTAGTCACATTACCGTGCCCAATATTCCACTCGACACTCTCCAACCAGATGCCCAGTTTAAAAACTTATTAAAGAAGATGGGTTGTGTAGTGCACAATAATACTGTGATTGGTCCATGGAATCACCAACTCAAACCAGTCAACGTGAACATGTCCAATTATCCTGATGCTGTTTTATCTGCTGCCGTGGTAATGGTATGTGCTCAAGGCACCAGTCACATCGGTGGGATTGATCACTTAGCCTATAAAGAAACCGATCGCTTAGCATTGTTGAGAAAAAACTTAACCAAGCTGAAGTCACCACGCCCAGTAATTGAAACGGGCGGTGATCACCGTTTCGCTATGGCGTTTTCTATTCTCGGATTAAAGGTTGATAATAAACAATGTGTTCGGAAGAGTTACCCGACATTTTGGCAGGATTACACAAAAATTCAGCAACAAGCAAAACGACAAACTATTGTTCTGACCGGAATGCGCGGTGTGGGTAAAACAACCTATGGCAAAAAATTAGCGAAACTGTACCACATGAAATTTATCGATACAGACGACCACGTCATGTTTCAGGGTGATTGGAAAAAATTTCGTCTCGATGAACATCGGGTCATAAAAAAAATATATCCTGCTACAAACACCGTTATCGCGACCGGTGGCGGTACCTTGATGTATCCAAGAAATGTGAATTTGTTGAAAAAACACTATATCGTATTGATGACCACACCGTTAACTTTAATTAAACAGAGATTACTACAACAAACCCATCGTCCTGCCTTGACCAAAGGTGCAACCGTTACGGGTGAGTTAAGCAGAGTTTGGCGACAGCGAAAGAAAAAGTATTATGCGGTAGCAGATAACGTCTATGATTGCCGTTAGTCTCACTCGAGCACAAGATTTTAAGAAAGCGCTAAAAAGCGGCGCAGATTATTTAGAATTGCGCACGGATTATTTTACTGACCAACAATTGAAACACTTTGTTGAACGCAGCACCTTGCCGGTGATTTACACAATAAAACGGCCGACGCGTTATCTCCCTAACGTTGCCTATATTGATCGTGATTCATTTCATGATTATCATCGTACGCCATCGTACCAACTGCTTGATCAGGTGATTAAAAAAATATCTTTTCCGAAGATCGCCACCCAGGTGAATACGGTAGACGACTTGTATACCCTGGCCAAGTTGCAAAAAAAATATGGTAAAAAAGCCATCGTAATTGGTATGGGGGAATTAGGCATGATGACGCGGGTCTATAACAAAAGCTTGTTGACCTATGCCAGTGTATCTAAAACCACCGCTACGGCAGCTGGCCAACTCACGGTAGCAGAACTCAAATCAACCAGAATATTTGGCTTGATCGGTGATGATATTCAGCATAGCTTAAGCCCGAAGCTCCATCGTGGTCAGCCGTATCGTTACCAGTTATGGCAAACGGATGATCTCAAGAAATTCATGTTTGTATTTAATTGGTTTCAACTACCTGGCGCATCAGTTACCAAACCATTCAAAATTGATGTGATGAAATACTGTGACCGCTTGGATAGTGATGCTAAAAAAATTGGTGCAGTGAATACGTTAGTGCGGCGTGGTAAGAAATTGGTTGGATACAATACCGATTGGATGGGGGTCGATAAAGCGATCGGAAAATATCTAAAAGGTAAAACCGTTTTGATTCTTGGTCGAGGTGGGGCAGCCAAAGCAGTGGCGTATGCTGTGAAAAAAAATGGAGGTAAGTTAGGCACTCGCTTTGATGTCCTCGTTAATGCTACCCCGGTCTTTGACCACCTGTTGCTACCAGCGGAATCGTTACGTGGTAAGATAGTGATGGATTGTATATATGGGAAAAAGACCGAATTATTGAAGCAAGCCAAGCGGCACGGCGCGAAGGTTGTGCTCGATGGCTTACCTATGTTACGGTATCAAGCGATAGAGCAAACTAAATTATTTAATGGCCGCTATGCCCGGTAATACCTTTGGACAACTATTTCGAGTGACCACCTGGGGGGAATCCCACGGTGTGGCTATTGGCGGTGTCATAGATGGCTGCCCGGCAGGAATTAAATTATCCACGGCCGATATTCAGCCGGAGCTTGATCGTCGACGACCAGGCCAAAGTTTGATTACCAGTGCGCGTAAAGAAGATGACAAAGTAGAAATTTTATCTGGTGTATTTGAAGGTAAAACGACCGGCACACCAATTAGTCTTATAATCTATAACAAGGATCAGCGACCGAAAGACTACGACAAGCTGAAAAATTACTATCGTCCTGGACACGCCGACGAAGTGTACGATTTGAAGTACGGTTTTCGGGATTACCGTGGCGGAGGCCGTTCGAGTGCGCGGGAAACCGCTGTACGGGTAGCAGCGGCAGCCATTGCCAAAAAGATTCTTCCCAAAAAAACCCAAGTGGTTGCGTATACCAAACAGATTCAAGACATTATTGTTGACAAACCAAACTTAGCAGTGATTGAAAAAAATCCGGTGCGGGCCGCTGACCTGAAAAAAGCCAAACTCATGGTTGAAGTCATCAAAGCGGCTAGTCGGAGTGGTAATTCAGTGGGCGGTGTGATTGAAGTACTAGTAAAAGGGTGTCCAGTCGGGTTAGGCGAGCCGGTGTTCGATAAACTCAAAGCCGATTTGGCCAAAGCGATGCTTAGTATCAATGCCGTGGTAGGATTTGAGTATGGGGCTGGGTTTGAAGTGGCACACCTCTATGGTTCACAACAGAACAAACTGGAAGCCGGGATATATGGAGGGATTAGTAATGGCAAAAATATGGTGATGCGCGTAGCGGTTAAACCAACCGCCACTATTGGTCTTGGTGGCCGGCATGATCCGTGTTTGTTACCGCGAGCCGTCCCAATTTGTGAAGCGATGGTTTACCTTGTCTTGACTGATCACTATTTACGTAATAGGGTGGCACGTATATGAGTGAAATGGGTACATGCGAGGCGCGTGGTAAACGCGAATATCGAATCATCATACCGTTGTCAGACGCTGAACGTGAATTAGTACATAGTTGTGATTTTCAAATTAGTAATGTCTTAACACCGATTATTGGAGCGCTATCATTGTGGGAAGAGAATCTGCCGGAAATTCTTCCGCAAAGACGATCAGCTACGGTTCAGGCACAGCGTTGTCAGGAGCGATTACATCATGAAGTGAATCGTTTAGAACAGACCTTACCAGCATTAGATCAATCCACTCGTCCGGAGCTAAAAGAGTTTCATCGTTTGATGGTCAGTAGTCTCGATTTCATGAAAAGATTAACTCGCATCGCCAATCTGGCTGTAGAGTTTATGCACACACATCAAACCGCGACATTTGCTGAAGATGATCCCGCCCGCGGTCGACTATCCGCATATATGACTGGTTTGCAGGATACCATGCAACAGTTTCGTAGCCTCATGGCTAAAGTTGATGCACACCCGGTGTATCAATCTTATCGGGCTGTTACGCCTGAAGATCAACGTCATCATGCACCGGTAGTCGATCCACTATGATCATAGCGGTTGCTGGCAATAAAGGTAGTTTTTCCCATCAGGCCGCATTGATGTACATTGCGGCACAGGATGTGAAAGATGTTGGGTTACTATATGTGCTGGATAGCGAAGGTGTATTTCAAGCTCTAGAACAGGACAAGGCCAATCTAGGCATCTTGCCCATCTATAATCCAACCGGTGGGTTGGTGGAAATGACGTTACAAGCCATGGGTAAACATCTCTTCACCGTCGAATCCAGTTTCGATATGCCTGTGTCACAATGTCTCTTAACATTACCAACCGTTCGCCAAGATGAAATTCGCACAGTCGTTTCACACCAGCAAGCCTTAGTGCAGTGTCAGAAGTATCTGAATGTGCAATTATCCGATTGTCAATTAGTAGAGTATAGCGATACCGCTAAAGCGGCGGAGGATCTCGCGGCCGGAAAATTAACTTCTACATCTGCTGTCTTAGCACCAAAATTGTGCGCCCAACTGTATGGCTTACGTGTTGTCGCAGAAAACGTGCAAGATGACGATCGTAACCAGACTCACTTTCTTGTATGCACATCGGCATCATAGGCGCTGGCCGGTTTGGTACCTTCCTGCAGAAACATTTATCGACCGATAACACGGTAATGATGGATAATCCAGCGGGATGTGATCTGGTGATTTTTGCGGTACCGAATCGAAATCTGGAGCAAGCCATTGCCCAATGGAAGCCGCTCATTCCAGATGCTGCTATCATTATGGATGTCGGTTCGGTGAAAACCAAGCCTTGTCAGATCCTTCAAAAACAGTTTTCCAAAAATATTGTCGGTACGCATCCGTTGTATGGTCCAGATTCTGCTAAAGAATCTTGGCAAGGACACAAAGTGGTCCTTTGTCGTTTGAAAATTGATGATGAATCGTATCGGCGGGTAAAGGATTTATTCACCAGTCGTGGGGTGACCGTTTATGAATGTTCGCCAGAAGAGCATGATCAGATGATGGCCAAAACTCAAGCCTTAGTGCATTTTATTGGTCGGGCGCTCACTGGCTTAGAGCCGCAAGATATTGCCACACCGGATTACGCCAATTTATTGAAAATGATGGAGAAGGTGACGCACGATACCTGGGAATTATTCTACGACATGCAGACATTGAACCCGTATGCTGAACCGATCCGACAGAATTTTATAAAAAAAATAACGCAGCTTGATCAGGATATTGGACGGCACGGTGAATCGTTGTCCACATACCGCGCTCAAATTGATGCCATTGACGAGGCCATCGTACGATTAGTCGGGGAACGTTTTACCTTGGCGCAACAGATTGGAAAAGTGAAACAGGACAGCGGACAAGCGGTGCAGGATAGTAAACGCGAAACCGAATTGTTTTTAAGGATGAATCAGTTGGCGCAGCACTACAGTGTCCCGTTGGAAGTGGTGGTTCACTTGTATGATTATTTGATGGACGAATCCAGAAAACTACAGGTATAATGCGAAAAATGAACACCCACATCCATCGCATCGCACTCACCCTCGTTGTCGGATTAACTGTTGTCATTGCACTGCCAGTTCGGGCCGATATTGTTGAGCCATTATCATACGCCCAAAACTGTATCGTCATGACAAACTTGGATGACTATCCGGCCTACACATTTGTTGTTTCAAGCATCAGTCCCTATGGTAACGGTCGTGTCTCTGAGAATAGCGTTGTTCAAGATGAGTGCTTTTCATCGAGCGCCATAGGTGCTGATGAGGCCACGTTGCAAGCCATACCGAACGATACCACTGCAACCACTTTGACCAGCCAACCAATCGACATCAGTCATCTCGGCACTCTGTCGGATGCGGGCAAGATTGATTACTACATAGTCACATTGTCAGACAACGAGCTGATTTTAACGTTAACGGATTCGGAGCGAACTGAGAGTGTCTACGGGCCAGAAATTTACGAACCACTCTATAGCACTGATATGATTATAGGAATACTGATATTCATTGGTGTGGTGGGCTTGGTAGGTATCATCATTCTGTTGGT
>DOSP01000063.1:793-16780 GCA_003512175.1 Candidatus Kerfeldbacteria bacterium | reverse complement strand
CATAAAATTCATGCAGTAACTTGCCACGCTGGGTAAACACCCGCACAAGCGGTGCCGCACTGCCTTTTGGTGCCGTGATAATTTCGGATTTTCCATCGCCATCGAGATCAGCCGCGGTCACACTCACTCCACCGCGAAACGACTGATCATAGGCAAACCAACCGCGTACCGGTTTTCCATTTGCCCGAAACAGCCGAATATGAGGACCGCCACCTGGCCCAGCTGCAGTGACGATCAGACCATCTGCGACTGCCACATCAATACCCCCATGAAACTGTTCATCGTAGGCAAAAAAACTACTGATCACATCACCTGTGCGCTCAAACACGCGTACCTGTGGCCCACCTCCGCTGCCTGTCCCAGTGACTAGTTCAATAGCGGTATCACCATCAATGTTCCCCAAGGCTACCTGCGCTCCACCCGTGAATTCACCATACGGTAGTAATTCTCCATCTAATTGTTCTGCTACAACCGGGCTCGAGATGTGTTCGGCGGTCTGTAAACTGTTGTATGGACTAAAAGCTTCGCCATCGGGTGTACGAATTTCGAAATGCAAATGCGGTGTGGTACTCTCGGCATTACCACTATCGCCCATCCAGCCAATCAGTTGGCCAGCTTTTACTGGATAACTAGATTCAACATAAGGAGCGTACGCATTGATCCCGCCGCCGTTGCCATCATCCGTGCCTGGCGTGTCGTTATTGATATGGATGTACACATAACGATAGCCATCCTTATCCGTAATCGATACATAATACCCATAGTCTGGTTCAGGCCAAGCCACATACCGAATTGTGCCATCCACTGCGGCAATCAACGGTAAGCCTTTGCTACCCAGCAAATCGTTCCCCTCATGGGTGTGCCCAGACCGTGGCGCACCAAAATCATCGGTGTAACTGACACTGCCAATCACCGGAAAAATAATGTCGCGTATTTCTGCAGCAGTCACCGTCAGTGGTGCCAGTGTAAAAAATAGGCAGATAACTAGTTTCATGTTTATGCGATGCCTTCAGGTCCATGCCGCAGGCCAAGATCTTTTCTCTCTCGCATCTCCATCCGCCACGCAGATAACCGCTGTCGGATGTCTGCCTCGAGCTCGGGAAATCCGGTGCGGACATCATCCATTACTGTGTCGAGTTTTTTGCGTAGTTCCGGTACGGATATTTTAATCTCTGAATCTGCTCTTGCATCTGGGTCTTTATCCAAACTCTCCATCATTTCATAACCTACTATTTCTCCTTGTAGGTAGTCAGTCAAAAAGGTGGCAAGATCGGCCGCCACTGCATCCGTTTTACTTCCATCCAGCATGGCTTGGATAATGCCGGTTGCATCGTATTTGCCATTCCTAAAGTTTTCATCAAACACAGCAATCACCTCTGTAGAATAATCCGTCACATTATGCTTCTCGCAGAGTTGTCCGAACTGTCTAGCATAACGCAATTGATCATACAAACCACTAAGAGCATGCCGTAACACTTTTTTTTGTTGGGGAGTAAATGCATCAAAGTTGTCTTGCCACATAGCCATAGATTAGTGGCGCCAGCGCGTGGCAACCCACCACCGTTTGATCAACGGCAGTGACTGTACGGATAGAAAAAAACCAACCGTTGGAATCAGCGCACTGAGATAGAACCGCTCGATGTCCATCAGATAGAGTACAACGACTGCTACCACATAGGTCATCGTGGTAATGGTGATAACGCGAAAAGCGCTGGTCTCCCAGGCCTTATCGGCTTCAACCCGTTGATTACGTTCTTGAATTAGACTCACTTCTTTTTCGAGATCCATTACGCTCAGTATAGCCTATTTATTGGGCCGATGATAGAATGCCAATTACTATGCAGCGACTTACTCGATATATACTACTGGGGATTGTCGGTTTGTGTTTCACGTTACCATACAGCGCGACTGCAGCCACCAGAACGGTAGTGTATCCGTACGAAGGTTTTCCTAAATTGTATGGGGAAATTGAGCCTGGTTCACAGTATAGCAGTGCGGTCAGTTCACATCGTTTAGGTGATGTGAATGGGGATAACAGCGATGACTTGTTAATGGCAAGTTCATACGGATATGGTGCCATTCAATTGGGTGGCGATGTCATTACAGCTCAGCGGAAGTTAGAGAACAGCGACACCATTATGACGGTGACGGAACCCTTCTGCATAAGTTGTACGATGGATTATATTGGTGACATCAATGCCGATGGCTATGACGATTTTTATATCGCTGATTCCAGTAGTACTTATTATATGTCAAAGGCCTACATTTATTATGGCCGGGCCGACTTACCTGAAACAATTGTTTTTCCGGCAGATGCCGCGGCTACGATTGAGTTACCAGACACGGAGGCGGATAGCACTTATTTTTCGATGGCTGGTCGAGGCGACGTGAGTGGCGACGGTATTGATGATCTTTCCATAAATCTCATCGAAATCACAACGAGCGATGATGCGACAACTTACGTTGGTAGTGTGTATTATTTTTTTGGAAGTGCAACAACTGAACCACTCAGCGGTACGGTTGATTTAACCACTGCATCAGCCACGCTGACGAGCGGCACTGCAACTGACCTCTTGCTTTGGGACGACACGGCTGTGGATTTGTCTGGTGATGGGATTAATGATCTTGTAGCAACAACCTATGTGATTGAGGATGGTGAAGCAACCGGCACAGAGCATTCGATACTCTATGGGCCGTTGACTGGGGACATGAATTTTACCGCAGAAACTCGTAATGCGGTGTTAACGTCTACAGGGGGAGCTACTCTTGAAACCACCTTAGATATCAATGGCGATGGGGCAGAAGATCTAATAATGCAAACTGGTTCTGAGCTCTATGTGTTATTGGGATCTGCGACAACCATGTGGAGCGGTGAAGTGGTAGTGGGTATTGATACCGCTGCAGCGGTTCTGCCGGTATCCTGTAGCTCATGCACGCTCACCAGTGGCGATGTGAATAATGACGGATATGAGGATTTTTTTGTGCATAATTCTCAAGAGAGTTTTCCTATCAAGTATGGGGGGACCACCTATGGGGCATCCGATCTGTACTATGGTTCCGCCGATGTGCAGATTGATGATAGCACCTTTACATTTAGCGGTGCGACCAGTACAAGCCAACTTGGTGATCTCAACGGAGACACAAAAACGGACATTGTTTTCTTGAGTAGCGGCTATGATGTATATATTGCCTATTCTATAGACAGCGACAGTGATGGCTTTACCGGGGTGAGGGGAGATTGTAATAATCAGAGTGCGAAAGTGTATCCAGGGCACACAGATAACACCGCTAATTTGATCGATAATGATTGCGATGGCCCGGTTGATGAGGGATATACATATAGCTACAGGAAAAATGGAAAACTACTTGACATTGATTATAACGATGAAACGTTTACTGTAACTGCGCAGTATGAGCGAAAAAGACAAAAGTACTATTCGTTCTATACCGGTGCAGGATCAAGTACCCGTTTTCCCAAGCAATGGGCCATCCTGGACGATGGAAAACGGTATGCGACGATCGATATCTATTTGACTTGTATCAGCGTTCGCGATGCCTACACATTTAGTCAGCAGACTTGCCGTATGCTCAACCGCAAAGGCAATAATAGTGGGTATTATGAGTTTTATGCTGCCGTCAAAGCATTCGTCAATCCAACAACTGGAGATCAGTTGTTGGTGGTCGCGAAAAAAATACGTAACGCAAAGCAAACTATTCTTCGCCCCTTTGTAATTATGGATGACAATACCTTCGTGGCTAAAGATTCTTTAATTATTCGAGGTACCACGGATAACACCCACGCTTTGTCCTATCAGAATGGAGTACTCCATTTATCCATCAAAGGCAAAACGATTGCTAATGTGGGCATAACCGATTCTAACCAACTGATACTACAAAACAGTGAAAACTAGAGTTATTTTTGGTATCCTCGCCATTTTAGCAGTCGTTGTCATGCTGATAATTTGGCTCGGCAACAAAAACCAGCCGACATCTACTGCCAGTGATAGCGTGGTGACATCGGATGATGGGCTGGTCACACTGCGTATCCCCGGTGGTGCAATGCCGGCTGGTTTGACGACCGCCGATATCACTATCACAAAACGTGAATACGAAGGAGAAACGCTTTACGAATTTTCTCCTGACGGTACGACCTTCTCTCAGCCTATCCAGGTGACGTTTACCGTGTCCGGAATTCCAGATGCCGTACCACTGCTCATTAGTCATTCCCAAAATACTTCAGAAATTGTCTCTACATTCTCGACCGATATTGATTACGCCACGGAGACAACAACGGTCTCAGCTGACCTCGACCACTTTAGTACGGTCTACGTTTCGCTCCATGGTTTTTTCGCCCTTGACCTGATTGATTCGGCCCCGCACTTTGTGAATGATACCTGGCCCTTCCAAATTGAATGGCTCTTGCAAAAGAACAAGGCCAATGGTTGGTATACCGACAAACAAGGCTATCGTGAAGTGACGTTTGTGCATCATGACCCATGGACAGTGAGCGGTAGCGTGGCCGTTCCACTGCCACAACGTTTGATTACTGAACCAACTGATGATGAGACACTGCCAGAATCCACCGAGTTGTCTGATCGCACGAGTTTTACCGCCTATACCGATTTTTATTGCGTCGAGCCAGGCGAGAGTGCCTTTGATTATACCTTCACATTGCAACAGTATTACGGAATTGAAGGCGAGGATAGTGAATTCAGTTATACAACAGATCTTACCCTGCATGGTTGGCCAATCACCTGTTTGGTTTTTGGCAATGACACAACCGCAACTGATACCACGGACGATACTACAGTAACTACCGGTACAAATACCAACACCAACACAGCCGATGATAATACCAACACCGAAAAAGAATTGGCATGGGTGGATGTGTTGAATATTAATGGCGGTCTGTACCCCTCCGAACAATTTCATTTAGCTGAGCCTGATGCTTGTGGTGAACAGCACTGGCACGCCAGTGGTACGGTGTACACAGTAGATTTATCTGGCAGCAAAACAGATCCTAATCCAACTGGTTGTGGTTTTGGAACAGTCGCAGAAGTACCAACGTCTACAGTCGAACTAGAAGTATGGGAATATGAAGTTTTCCGCGAAGGTATTAAGTAGCGCGGTCATCCTACTAGGCTTAGCTGCCTTTCCACGGGTGCAGTCACTGACTGTTGAAGTACTTGATACGAATGCCGTGCTGGTTGATTGGGCTGCAGTGAAAGGTGCTCAAGAGTATCAAGTGCGTTTGTTGCGAGGTAGTACGGTGATAAAAAAGAAAACCGTCACAAAATCAAAAACAACATTTGCGTCTACGCTCTTCAAAAATAATCGTAGTTACACCGTAAAAGTACGGGTACTGGCTACAAAGAAAAAATCAGCATCAGATTGGCGCAGTAAAACTTTTACCTATGAAACCATTATTCAACCACCGACAGTGACAGAAGTCCAAGCACCAGTGGCGTTGCCAAGCGGAGCCAGTTGGTTGTTTGTTATAGATGATGGTGAAGATATGCTAGCGTTATCAACTGAAGCCGGTTCCTCAATTCACATGGGCCGCCTTGATCCGGCTAATCCATCAGCGCCCATTACATTACAATCTGTGGCCAGTTCAGCTGACACGGGTGGACAGGGCATCGCTGATCACTGGCATATCTACGCACATGGGTATCATTGGATTGTATTTTCTGTTACGAATGCTGAACAAAGTTACTTACTACAACTCGATAAAGATTTTAATCAGATTACCTTAGTTGAAGTTGCACAACAAGACAAAGGAGTCTCCACCAACGACATGTTCTTAGTAGCTGAGGATGATGGCATCACGGTTGGTCATTTTTATGAGGGTCAGGGACATAAATTGTACCGTTTTAATACGGCAGCTGAGTTGACTGATACAATGACCATTGGTGGGTCAGGTAACTTTGCGCATGGTAATGGCGCATCCGCTTATCAAACTGATAATGGATTTGTGGTATTTGCTCCAACGAGCTTAGATCCATCCAGTGCAACAGAACTGTATAAAATAACGTACTCAGCAGATTGGGAGGAAAAGAGTATTGTGACTCTGCTCCAGGCCGACGACACTGGTTTTGCCATGGGTTCAGCAGCGCTGCTCGATGATGGTAGTTACATTATACACGCTCGAAAAATAGCGAACGCGTCAGACCACGACAACACTGGTGATGACTCTGGGGCTATCGTCCAGTATCGGTTTGCCTCGGATGATGAACTAGTTGATAGTACCATGATTGTTGAAGAGAGTGGTAATCGTCCTCATACCACACTGGTAGGTGATGACGTCTATCTTACTTACGATTCCAGTAACGCCGTGTATTTTGCGCAGTATCGTTTAGATGGATAGGCAAGCCTCGAGCTCCGCAAATGCTGTGGCATCTGGCAACATAATTGGGTTGCCATTCGTTGCGTAGTGCATCGTGGAATCTGTTTGAAAGGCTTCATCAGGAAACGACACCTGTTCCGGTTCAGATAGCGCAAACGAATCAGGTAATTCGTAGGCTGTAGAAATTGAGACCATACCGGCAATGATGTTATCTTGGGTAGCGCAGGCCTGGTCAAAATCTTGCCAGTATAAACGCACGGTGCCATCTGGCATGGTGGTCGCTTCTGGAACACTGGCTTGTTCTACTACGAGTTTGAGACTGGTCCAATTGATCAGATCAGTGCTGGTCGTGCGATAAATGTTGCGTGCACACAATTCACAAATCGACAACGGCTCACAACCTGAATCTTGACTAATACCTTTGACGAATAGTACCCAGGTTCCATCCGCCCGCTTGGCCATCGCTGCGTCACTTAGTAGTAACGATTGAGTGTCAGCGCCTCCAATAATTTTTGTGGATTCGCTATAGTCGAGTTCTGAAATAGATGTTACAGGTTCTGCGAGAACACACATCGCATCAAGATCTTTAGCACTCTGAGTGGCATCGCTCAAGTGAGCGAGATAAATTTCTCCCCCAATCATGTGAAAAACGTAATGGCCAGCTGGTCCATCAAACACTTGCGATGATTTGCCCATGGAAATGCCTCGTACTTCAGCACAACCCACTGCACTTGATGGTCCAATTGCAATCACTGCATCATCATCCACCAGCGGACACCCCGACTCGTGATAGAGCAAGTAGGCTGCGCCACGGGGATCAGCCGGTCCACTCCAGGCCGTCATTGTCCAACTGCCATCTGCCAGGCGGCTAAACACGGGGTCTCCATAATGGTACTTCTCTGATTTATCCACTGTGATATTCCAGGTCAGTGCATTCAGCCCATAACTGGAAACGACTAGACCATCCTCAGATGAGCCGATGGCTACTGCATTCTCTCCTACACCATTGACCATGCGTCCAACGGTTTGATAGAGAAACGCAACGGGAGTCACCATATTGGTTATTCTATCCGTTGTTGTATTTGTTGTAGCAGTGTTTGTTTCTGAAACCGGAGCATCCGAAGGATTTAGTGAAAACAACACAGCTGCCGTACTTCCACCAATGAAGGCGAGACACACAAGTACGAGTCCTATTTTTAAGCCGGTAGTCATAAAGCTGATATCATAGTATCAGAAACAATAAACGTTTGCATCTCTCACTTTGTTCACTCTGGGCTTGCCAGTTAACTTTTTGTACGACACTAACCACATTCGCCACGCCGCCCTAGTCTTCAAATAGATCGTCGGTACAGAGATGGTCTTTCTAGCCATATTTTCTTGGCGGAGAGGGAGGGATTCGAACCCTCGATACCCTTGCGGGTATATCGCTTTTCGAGAGCGACGCGTTCAACCAGCTCTGCCACCTCTCCTGGTATCACTATGCTGTATGGCTATACTAGACTAAGTAGGTTTTTTTTGCTACACTTAAGTAAATTTATCCTTCGGAGGGTCAAATATAAAAACAAAATTCAATCAACTAACGCGAGTCGTTATGCCAAAAAATAGACTAACCTTGGCCATTTTTTCTTTATTGGCCGCCGCTGTGTTATGGGTTGTTGGTTTACAGCCGTCACAGGCATATACGTACAACAATTACGAAATCGATGATTTATCTGTATCCCATACCTCCACTAGCCTGGGTGCCACCGATACAATTACTTTAAGCTTTACCGTGCCAGACAATATGTCGTCTGGACTGACCACCAGCGGGTCAGTGAGCATTAGTCTGCCCTATTTATATAAGTATACCAGCGGCAGCTACACGTCAGATTATGTTGACATTAGTTCTGCCACAATTTCTTCGAGCCAACTAACGCTAAGTTATCAGGGGAGTAGTTATGCCAGTTTCACTCCCAAAACAACCTTAAGTGCTGGTTCAACCATCACAGTGACAATCACCGGAGCAGTGAATCCGGATGCGCTGGAAGGTACGGGGACATTTAGTGTATATGGTTCAGAATACAACTCAAGTACCTATAACTGGTTTTGGGGGTCCGCTAGCCAAGCCTATGGCGACGTCGATCTCACCGTAACTATGTATGATGCTGACGGCTCTACGCCACGTTCTAATGTCAGCGTTGGTTTATCATATTATTCCAGCAACTACTCAGACTACGAATATCACTATGGATATACGAATAGTAGTGGCCAGGTCCAATTTGCTGGTTTAACCTCTGGACGTACCTATACAGTGTATTTTTATTATAGTGGTACCGCCACCAATAATGATCCGCCAGTTGCCCAGACTGTTACCTTTTCTGGCACAGTGTTAACTCAATCATACAACTTTGTCACGGCTAATGTATCAACCCATTATAAAGATATCAATGGCAATGCCATTAGTAATGCAAGTTGGTATTTTTATAAAACGGATTACACTAATTACTATACCGATTACATCTGGCGCTGGGGTACCACCGATAGCACTGGTTTAATTATCGGAGCCGCTCAACTGGCTGGTAGTTACAAACTGTATATTCAAGATCCAACCACCTACAACTACGATGTGTATGACTTTACGGTCAATAGCAGCGGCGTAGTATCAGGCCTATCAGATCCCATTCAACAAACTGCCCCAGAGGTAACCGGTACGGTAACAGCTGGTGGCAGCGCAGTGAGTAATGCCTATGTATACATTCACGATGCGACCTGGCAAAACTATAAGTATGAGTACACGGATAGCAGTGGCAACTTTAGTTTCGATTTAAATACCGCTGGTACGTATTCAGTAGAAGTGAGTTCCTATGGTTTACCGAGCGGTTACTTTGCCCCAGATGTGGAAACAGTGTCTGTCACTCCTGGTACCAGCAATGCCAGCCTGACCTTATCATTGGAAGCGGCTACAAAAACAATTTCTGGTACAGTCAAGAAAAAAAATGGTGATACTATTACTAATGCGACCATCTATGCCTATCAATCTTCCGGTAGTTACCGTTATATTTCTGATACGGTAGACAGCAATGGCACATTTGAACTACCAGTAGCGGGCGGTGCCTGGAACGTGTATATCTACCAAAACCAGTGGCCAGCTACCTGGGCGTATACTGGATCCAGCCTGATGGTGACGTTTAACGATGATGCCACTTCTGAATCAGCTACCTTGAATATCAAAGTCAAACCCTACAATTCACATCTGACTGGCCGGGTTCTGAAACCAGACGGAACAGCGGTGGGCGCCAACGATGTGTATGTGTATATTTATGGTGGTGAGAACAATTCTGTCTATGGATATGACTATACTGATGCTAACGGTGAGTTCGATATTGCTACTACAGACGGTACATTTTCCGTCTATGTGTATTTCTATGGAAATAGTGGCGTCACCAACCTCAGTGTACCAAGCATCGCTAGTCAAACAATTAAAGAAGATAAAACCATGGATCTTGGTGATATCGAACTTGTTGAAAAGATGGGGCATATTCAAGGCCACGTGACTATCCGTGATACGGGTGAAGCTGTGGCTAACCAATATGTGTATGCCTACCGCCAAGATGGTGGTTGGGATTGGGCTTCCGCCGTTACCGATGAGAATGGCTCCTATGACCTCTTAGTAGTTGGTCCTGCCAAATGGACGGTCTATACATATGCTTCTGGTTTAACAACGAATGAAGGGAAAAGTATCATCTACAGTGGTGGTGGTGTAACCGTGAACTTAACCGTGGAAAATGAAACGGTGACTGGCCAAGATTTTATTTTCGATGTAGCTGATGCGACGGCTAGTTTCACTACACAAGATGACACGGGAACAGATTTAACCGATCAATACGGTTGGGTAAGTTTAAATACCAGCGACACATCTACTAATTATGGTTGGTCATCGACTGGGTGTTATATCCAGCGCGGTACCTGTTCTGTGGCCTTGGCATCGGATGTGACATACACTCCTAGCTATTATTCATATAATTGGTATACGGCCAACACTGAAAACAGCTATAGTTTTTCGCACCTTACCGTGGATGGAGTGCAGTCAGACTCGCTCACACTGGAAGTCGATGATGCCCAGGAAGTCATGCTCGTTTTGACTGAGAATAACTCATCGATCACCGGATCATTCGTTGATACTGATGGTAACCCAGTCAAAGTCACTGGCTACGTCTACGCTAGTGGCGATAACAATCGGTGGGTATCCACGTATGTGGATAACGCATCGAGCTATACTTTGAAAGTGGCCGATGGTACCTATGATGTGAGTTACTGGGTCAATGGTGACTGGCGATCCAGTTATAAAAAAAGTAAAAAAGTTGAAGTCAGTGATGATGAAGCAGTCGAACTTGATTTAGTCGTGTTAGAAGCTTCCGCAACCATCTCTGGCGCTGTACTTGACCCTGATGGTATGCCAGTCACTACGCCTGTCTTTGTGCAGGCATCCACCTCGTATGGCACGGAGCATACCAGCACAGAGGATGATTACGGTTTGATATCACAAACCACCTATACAGACAGTGATGGAACATTCTCCATGTCCGTGCCAGAAGGGAAATATTACCTGACAGCCTCATCGCCCGATTATCTATCACCACAACCGGTAAAAGTGAAAGCGGACAATGCTGGATCATCAAAAAATCTCACCTTGGCGTTTATCAGTGCCGACGCTACGATTACTGGTACGGTCAGTGATGGCGTTGGTATTACAGTCAATGCCCAGCGCACTCAGGCTGAAGGTGATGTGATCAGTGACGCCTTCGTCTATGTCTATTGTGTGGGTGGTAGCTATTCGTCAACCTCCTCTGATACCAAAGGTCTGTATGCACTGCAGGCGCCAATTGATGATACTTGCTATGTTGGCGGAATGTACCAAACAGAAGGAATGGTGTGGTACAGTAAGCAGGAGAAAGTAAAAACGAAAAATGAAACGGTTGAGCAGGATTTGGTCTTATCTGAACCACTTGAACTACCCGAAGCACAGACGGCTAAGTTTGACCCACAAGAGGGTGCAGTGATTGAGCTAGAAAATGGCGTACGAGTTGAAATTCCAGCCAATGCCATTACGGCTGATGAAACGGTGACCGAAGTGACCGTTGTCGTCACGCCTGTAGCTGAAGTGATTCATCAGCCGGGGTTGGAACCCATTAGCATTGCCTACAATATGACTGCCACAGATGAGAATGGTAATCCAATTTCAAAGTTTGCTAGCGATGTAAAGATTATCATTCCGTATGATGACGATACCCTTGAGGATGCCGGCACAGATGAAGACCACATTCAAACCAACTACTATGAAGATGCTGCCGGCACTTGGCAAGGAGTTGAAGGTGGGGTAATAAAAAATAAAGATGAGAACCAATTTGAAATATCAGTACAACACTTCTCTGTATTCGCCATTGTAGCCAGCCGCAGCATTGCGGTAGAGGATACAGCTGGTACTGAAGAAGGAGACGGAGGAGAAGGAGAAGAAGTGGATGAGACAGAAACAGTCGAAGGTGGTATTTTAGGAATCCCGAACAAAGTGAAGGTTAAACAACGTGCCAATGGGAGCATCGTGGTCACCTGGAAACAAGCCGATAATGCGGCTGAGTACCAAGTGAAGTTAAGCACAACCAAGAAGACGGTTAAAAAAATGGTGACAGACAAACATCGCGTGGTGTTGAAGAAGCTGAAAGCCAAAAAAACCTATCGTGTGCAGGTCCGGTCACTCGGCAGTACCGGTTCAAAGTCCGGTTGGTCAATACGCGTGAAAGTCAAGCTGTCCAATAAAAAAACCAGTGCGTTAGTGCACCGGGCCGAGTTGTTTAACTAAGTTGTTCCTGTTCTTCGAATCGTTCCCACCACTGTTCAATGGGTTGGCTAGGATGTCTTAACGTACCGACAACTCTTCCATAGGAAGTGACTGTATAAGTTTCACCTCTAAGATTTCTAGAAATTTTTGCAAAGTTCCGCCTCAAATAAGTAGCAGTTATTACATATCTTTTTAGAGTCCGCATGGTTCTAGAATATAGGATTATTGAAACTTTGGCAAAGAATTGTTAACCTTAATCCGAAAACTCAGCTAGCCACCTGCTAACCCACATGTGTAAAACATGGGGTTAGCTAATAGTAGATGATAAATAGTAACCCCACACCTCTTCCGGTGTGTGGGTTACGAACATGGAAAGAGAGATTTTCGTATTCAGTTAGAGAGCGTCTACTCATTCTCACTCACATTCACCAAAGCGGTGGTGGATTGACGATTGGGTTTGTTGGATTGCCGATAGGTACTAAAAATTTGCTTCAGCAATAATAACGGTGTGGGGAGTAACACAATCCATAATACGTAGTAATTCAGACCAAGGAGAGCACCGAAGGATAGTAAGAACGTAATCACATCCACCGTGCCGATGTGGAGACCGGATTTTAGGACAATCTCTGGTTTGCGTTTCTCCAAAAAAATACTTTTTTTGGCTTCACGCAGATACCCAACCAATAAGTTTCCTAGGGCAGCGGCGCCGGCCAGATACCACACCGCCGGGTGCTCCGCTTGATACTGAAAGGCAATAGCCAAGAACCAGATAATTTCTTTGGTGCGGTCAGAAATGCTATCAAACCAAATCCCAAACTTACTGCCGCGGCCGGTCATCCGGGCCACTTCGCCATCGGAGCAATCAAAGGCAAACGATAACTGAATACAGACAAAGGCTAAAATTTTGGCCCACCAAGCTGGGTACATTAACCCAACAGCGCCAACCAAGCCAATCACAAATGAAATAATCGTCACGTCCGGTGCGGCAATCCCCGGAATCCACTTCAACATGTAAAACGTCAGCACTTTCGAAATCTTGCGATAGATTAACCTGCTAAAAATACTATCGTGCGGTTGCTGGTAGGCAGTAATCTCACTAATGCGTTGCGGAAGCGGCATACCTATTCAATACGTAATATACTTATTTCGGGTTTAAATGAAGTGCTCAACAATGTAACAGGTGTCAACGTCGACTGATTATAAAACCGTTGTTCATCAGCCGTGACGGACGGATCATACCACAGATACAGCGTATATGTCTCGTCCAGGTGTTCGAAGTAGGCTTGCAGTTGATCCAGCGGTGGTTGCTCTTTGTCTTTATTCGGGAAGCGAATGGTCTGAATAGTCGTATGTGTCATTATCGTCTCCGCTAAACCGCCCTTGGTCTCCCCCAGCATCACTAACAGCGCTGGCTGGCCTGTGGTGAGGCTATCGGCCTGTACGGTGGCAATGGCCGCCTGAATAGTGGTGAGATCAGTTTTGGTCAACTCCCGATCTTGCGGCGTGCCAGTTGCTAAATACTCTTGTCGGCTGGCAAACACCGGCTGATAGGAGGCGATAAAACTCAATGCTAATAAACCGGCTAGGCTCAGGCTCACCCAGCGTTTTAATTTTAATTGACTACTAAACCATTGCCACAACGTCATGGCCCCAAACATGCTCAGCCAGGCCAATACCGGTAAGATCGGCAGAACATACCGCGGGTACGGGTTAATCCACGCAGCAAATAACACCACAACTACGACGATCCAACTACTGAACAAATAAAATGACGGCCGCTGATGCTTCCACAAATAAATCAAGCCAACCACAATGGATAACAAAAATAACGGCCAGACACTGAATTGCTTTGTGACCGACCAATACTGATTCAACCCACCAACGCCTGGCTTAAACTTCCCCTGATTATTCCACAGGTTTGATACACTAAACGACTGAATATGATCAATGTTGGAAGTGATGGCGATCGTCGTAATATCTTTTTCTCGAAATACTTCCTTATGTTGGGTAATCTGGGCTGCATACCACAAAAAAGGACTATACATGATCAAGGCGCCAATACTAAAAGCGAGCCATTTACGCCGTAGGCCATAGCATACCAACGGAATGATTAAAATCAAGTTAGTCTCTCGAATCGCCACGCTATAGCCAAATAACATCCCGGCCAGTGCTAACCAATACCATTGTTTTGTTTTGATCACCAGGAACGCAGCCAGCAAAAAAAACAACAAAGCTGGGATTTCACGCATCGGTTGCGCTACGCTATAGGTAAAGAATAACGTGCTGCCCATCACTACACAAGCCGCGCCAATTCCCAGCACGCGCTTCCACGGCGCAGGAGCAGGGAGCAGCCAGACAGCGCCCAGATACGTGGCAATCACTACGGCGACAGCAGTCAGTGGCACAACCAGATACATGGTCAGAGCATTGCCAGTAGCTTTTACCGCACCGGCCATTAGAACACTTAACCCAATTGGATAGCGCGATGCCGTCCAACCCTCTGGCGATATAATTTCATGATGCGCCGGGGCCACGAACCTTGCCCATGGTTCATAACCAAACCACGTCAGTGCATCTTGCACCAATGGATCTTGCTGTACTAATGATTCCCCGGTGATCAACTGGTGTGCCGCGTAGATATATCCGGGAGAATCGTCTCCATACGCGCCATAGGCATGATGCCAAGTAAACCAGATCCCGCTCACCACGGCTAACAACACCACGATCACCGCATCGATCACCCACCACTTCATGAATGTGCGAGATAGTTGCGCTCACGCAAGGCCTGCACTAGATTCGCCAGAGCTTGTTCTACGGTCTGTTGTTCGGTATTGATGGTTATTTCCGGATGGAGCGGTTCTTCGTATGGTGCATTCACACCCGTAAAATCTTTAATTTCACCGGCTCGGGCTTTAGCATACAGTCCTTTGACATCACGCTGTTCACAGGCCGCCACAGAACATTCCACATATACTTCCACAAATTCGTCGCCAGACAGCATGGTGCGTACCATATCGCGATCGGCCCGATACGGAGAAATAAAGGCCGTCATGACAATAATACCGGCATCGACAAACAATTTGCTCACTTCACCGATCCGTCGGATATTTTCCGTGCGGTCAGCCGGTGAAAAACCAAGATTATTATTTAAGCCGTGACGAATGTTGTCACCATCCAGCCGGTACCCGTGATACCCCTGTTCAAACAAATATTGCTCAAACGCCACCGATAAGGTTGATTTGCCTGATCCGGACAACCCAGTGAACCATAACACGAAGCTGCGCTGCCCTAATTTGGCTTGACGCTGCTCTTTCGTTATGGCACTGGCATGCCAGGTAATATTGCTACTGGTGGCCATTGGCGAGTGTGATTAACTGTTGTTGTAGCTGCGGAAACACTTCAGCTAGTTGATCACTCGGAATGATCACTCCGGCGACCTCTTCTTTGCCACCGCTGTTTAACCCAAGGGTATGGGCATAGGCAATCAGCTGGCGAGCATCAAATTGGACGTTCCGTTTTCGGGCATAACAGGTGTACTGACTATTTTTTAATTGGCGCGTAAAGATGACGACATCCGGATACTGGCGGGATAAAGCGCGGGTAACGTGCGACAAGATATTAAAATGCGTCTCAATTTCCCAAAACCAGACATGATCAGATAACTTCACTGGCGGCTGTTCAATTAGGCCGGCAATGGCTTGATCAATCTTGGTCAAATTCGTCCGTAATCGGGTATCGGTGAATATGGCTAATGGATCATCTTGCAATAAACGAATGGTTTCAATAATGCCATCATAGTCATCCACAATATAATTGGAATCAATCA